>DATFGC010000398.1:0-3817 GCA_035249765.1 Gemmatimonadales bacterium
CACCTGGTTGGCCACCGTCGCAGCATAGGTGCGGGGATCGGTGGCTGGATAGGTGAGGTTGCCCACCACGATGTTGGACTGTACCGAGCCGGGCCGGTGAACCAGGAGCAGCTCGGTCCGGGGCCGGTCCGGGAGGGTGGGGAACGGCGGCACCGCGGCGGAGGTGCCGGTCCATCCCTGGAAAGCCCGGAGCGCGAGCCGCCGCGCTTCAGCCAGGGTGACGTCTCCCGCCAGGACCAGGAGCGCGCCGCCGGGACGGAGCCGGCTCCGGTGAAAGCGGACCAGGTCCTCCCGAGTGATCGCCTTGAGGCTCGCAGGGAGCTCGCTCCGCGAATACGGGTGCGCCCCGTAGATCGCCCGCCGGAAGGCCCGGTCGGCGATGTTCTCGGGCTGGGTCAGCGCGACCTGGAGTCCGGAAAGCGACTGGGTCCGGAGCAGCTCGACTTCCGAGGCCGGGAAGGTGGGACGCACCGCCACGTCGCCCAGCAGCTCGAACGCGAGCGGAAGGCTGGGCGTCAGCACGGTCGAGTTGATCGCCAGGAAATCGGGGCCCGCCCCGGCGCTCAGCGAGCCGCCGGCGCCTTCGATCGCGTCGGAGATCTGGTCGGCGGTGCGGGTGCCGGCTCCTTTGGTCAGCAGGCCCGCCACCATGGAGGCGAGCCCCTCCTTGCCCGCCGGGTCTACGCTGGACCCCGCGGGGAAGGAGAGCGAGATGGACACGACCGGCTGCTTGTGACTCTCCACCACCAGGAGCCGGAGCCCGTTGGGCAGCACCGTCTCCCGGAAAGGAGGGAAAGGCGCCGGGGTGAGCGGCCCCGGAGCGGGAGGAGTCTTGGGATACTCCTGCGCCGGGAGCTGAGCCGCCCCGGCCAGGGTGAGCAATGCGGCAGCGGCCCCGCGCAACATTGAGTTCATGGGGTGCCTCCCGGCGTGATCAGCAGCACGAGCGAGTTCTCCGGCCGCAAATAGGTGGCGGCAACCCGCCTGATGTCGGCGACGGTGACCGCGAGGAATCGCTTCCAGTTGGTGTTGACGGCTTCGGGATCTCCCAGGAACATGCTGGCGGCCTGAAGCGCCTCGGCCTTGTTGAGCGCCTGCTGCTGCTGGGTGATGAGCTGGGTCCGGTAGGCGTTCTTGGCCTTGGTGAGCTCGGCCTCGGTTACTCCTTCCTGGACCAGCCGGGCGAACTCCGCGGCCATGCCGGCCTCGAGGGAATCGGGACTCACGCCGGTATTGGAGATCGCCAGCGCGAGGATGTTCCCCGGCCCCCGCCGGGGGCCGAAGAGATTGGCGAAGACAAAAGCCCCCTGAGCCAGCTTCTTCTCCCGCACCACCGTCCGGTTGATGCGCGAGCTTTCGCCCTGGCCCAGGATGGTGGCCAGCAGCTCGATCACCGGCATGTCGTCGCTTCGGTACTCGGGCACCCGGTAGGCCAGCACCACCCCGGGCAGACTCGCCTTCGGGTCGGGCCAGACCTTGCGGATGGCGCCGGTCCCGAATCCGGAGCGGCACTCGACCGGGGGCGGCTCGGGAGCCCGGGGGATGTCTCCGAAATACTGCTGAATCAGCGCCTTGGTCGCCGGGGTGTCGAAATCTCCCACCACGGTGAGGATGGCGTTGTTGGGCGCGTAATAGAGATCGAAGAACGCTTTGACGTCCGGGGTCTTGGCGGCATTCAGGTCGTCCATCGAGCCGATGATCGAGTGGGCGTACGGAAAACAGTTGGCGCTGTCGGCCAGAGCGTACACCCCTTCGAACAGCGCGCCGGCGTAGGGCTGGTTGTCCACCCGGAGCCGGCGCTCCTCCTTCACCGCCTCGCGCTGATTGGCGAAGTTCGAATCGGTGATGGCGAGGGATCGCATCCGGTCGGCCTCCAGCCAGAGACCGAGGTTCAGGCGGTTGGAGGGCAGCGCCTCGTAATAGTTGGTGCGGTCCTCATTGGTGCTGCCGTTCATGTTGCCGCCGGCCCGCTCGATCAGCTGGAAATGCTCGGCCTTCTTCACGTTGGCCGAGCCCTGGAACATCATGTGCTCGAAGAGGTGGGCGAACCCGGTCCGGCCCCGGGCCTCGTTGCGGGAGCCGACATCATACCACACGTCTACCGCCACCACCTGGGTGGTCCGGTCCGGAGCCAGAATGACGGTGAGCCCATTGGCGAGCTCGTAGGTTTCGAACCCGATCCGGGCGGGTTCCTGGGCGGTCGCAACCGCGGTCAGCGAGAGCATTGCGGCCAGGCCGGCGAAGCTCGCGAGGCGGCGTGGTGAATCCATCGAGTGCTTCCTTGCTGAGGGCGAAATAAGCTAGCGGATTCGCAACCGATCGGGAAAGTTGCCGCAGAGCGCATCCACGCCGAGATCGGCGAGCCGGCGCGCCGCGCCGGCGTCGGGCACCGTCCAGGCGATCACCTCTCCTCCCCTACGGTGGATCTCCTGGACCAGTTCCGCGTCGATGCTGCGCCATTCCTGCCAGAGGAACTGCGCCCCCGCGTCGCGCATCTGGATAACCGGATCCACCGGATAGGAGACCGAGAGCACTCCTCGGCGGAGTCCCGGCCTCCGGTTGCCCAGCCGGGCGATGATCCGGTGATCGAAGGAGTGAACCCCGATCAGGGCCGGGCCGGGGCCCCCCACCGCCTCGAGAAGGGCCTCGTCGCGCCCGGGGTCGAGCGCCTTGAGCTCCACCCAGACCTCGAGCCCGGCCGAGGCCGCGAGCGCTTCGGCCAGAGTGGGGATGGTCTCGCCGTTGGGGAGCACCCGGGCCTTGATCTCGCTCAGGGTCAGGCCGGCGATCGCGCCGGCGCCCGGAATCTCGGGATCGTGGTGTACGATGAACGCCCCATCGGCACAGGGATGGACGTCGAGCTCGACCCCGTCGGCTCCCCGCCTTCGGGCCTCCCGGAAAGCCTCCAGCGAATTCTCCACGGCGTAGCCGGAGGCCCCGCGATGGGCGAGAATTCGGGGCGGGTTTCCTGTCATGGTTTGGATATCACCCGACTTGTGGAGTTCTAACTTATTGGTGTATGGTTCTTTACGAGACTATTCCACAGGCCGATCGAGTGTTGATTCCCGCTTGTGAATGTGAAGCCTTCAGCCGTCAGCCCTCAGCCGTCAGCCCCTTTGCTGAAGGCTGATGGCTGAAAGCTGAGCGCCGATTCAAGTTAACGAGGCAGGCTCTCTTGCGTCCCCACATCGACCGATGCGTCCGCTGAGCGAGGAATCCCCGCAGCCGGATCCGACTCTCGTCGCGGCGTTCCGGTCCGGAGACCAGGCTGCCGCGGCGGAGCTGGTCCGACGGCATGCGGGGGCGCTGGGCCGGTACCTCTATGGTCTCGGTGCGGCAGCCTCGGATCTCGATGACCTGGTTCAGGAGACCTTTTTCAAGGCGTTCCGGGCGCTCGGGGGGTGGCGGGGCGAAGCGAGCTTCCGCAGCTGGCTGTTCCGGATCGGGGCCAACCTGCACAAGGACTGGTACCGGAAGGAAGGGCGGCGGGTCATTCTCCGGATCGAGGATCACGATGTGCCCGACCGCTCCGATCCCGAGGGTGAGGCTGGGGCCACCGAGATGGTGCGAAAGCTTCGCGAGGGACTGCTTCGATTGCCCCGGCTGCAGCGGGAGGTCTTCCTGCTCCGCGCCCAGCAGGGCATGGAATACGCCGAGATCTGCTCGGCGCTGGGGACCACCCCCGGAGCGGCGCGGGTGCACTATCACCACGCCGTGAAACGGCTCAAGGAAATGATGCGATGACCGCACAGCACCTCGACTCCGATCGCTTCACCGCCGTGTCCCGGGGGGAATCCCGCTGGACCGGGGCGGAATC
>DATFGC010000399.1:0-3631 GCA_035249765.1 Gemmatimonadales bacterium
GTGGGGCCCGGGGGGGGGGACTGGGGTTTGGGGATTGGGGCCGTCCCTACTCGCGCTTCGCTCTTCGCCGTTCCCCCGGCACCCGCTACCCAGAATCAGGGCGGTGATGACCGCCGTTCTAACTATCATTCACGCCTCGTCGCGGATCTTCCGGGAGTGTTTCGCATGTTGCGCTCAGAATCGCTCACCCAGACCTACCTCTCCGGCGGACGTCCGCTCACCGTGCTGAACGATATCACCTTCGGTCTGGAGCGCGGAGGGTTCCTTGCAATAGTGGGGCCGAGCGGAAGCGGAAAGACGACCCTGCTCGGGTTGCTGGCCGGCCTGGATCGGCCCGCCGCGGGACGAGTGGAGCTCGATGGACACGACCTCGGTCGCATGACCGAAGATCAGCGGGCGCGGCTCCGCTCGGAGAAAGTGGGCTTCGTGTTCCAGTCGTTCCAGCTCATCCCGACCCTGACCGCACGCGAGAACGTCCAGGTGCCGCTGGAGCTTCGCGGCGAGCCCGCCGAGGGCCGGGCCCGGGAGCTGCTGGATCGGGTGGGCCTGGGGGACCGCGCCGAGCATTATCCTGCCCAGCTGTCGGGAGGAGAGCAACAGCGGGTTGCGCTGGCGCGCGCCTTCAGCATCCGCCCCCAGATCCTGTTTGCCGACGAGCCCACCGGCAACCTCGACGCGAAAACCGGCGCCACCATCATCACGCTGATGGAGGAGCTCAACCGGGAGCTGGGCACCACCCTGGTGCTGGTGACCCACGATCACGACCTCGCCGCGCGGGCCCGCCGCACCATCCGGCTCTCCGATGGCCGGATCGTGGAGGACACCGGGGCGTGATCGGACCGCGCTTCGTCCTTCGGATGGCCTGGCGCGAAGCCCGGGCCGGGCGGCGCCGGCTCTGGCTGCTCACCGGTGCGGTCACCGCGGGGGTGGCTGCGCTGGTGGCCATCAATTCCTTCACCGTGAACCTCCGCACCTCGGTCGCCGAGCAGGCCAAGGCGATCCTCGGCGCCGACCTCAGCATCACCGCGCGGGCCCCGTTCTCTCCCCGGGTGGAGGCGCTGATCGACAGCCTGATCGCGCCGGATTCCGCGGCGGGGCGTTCCCCCGGCCGCCGGGCGCTGCAGGTGAGCTTTGCCGCGATGGCCTACGTGCCCCGCACCGCCGGGGTACGGCTGGTGCAGGTGCGCGCCATCGAGGGGGACTTCCCGTTCTACGGGGAGATCACCACCGACCCGGCCGGCCGCTGGCTTGCCCTGGGTCGCCGCGACGGCGCGCTGGTGGACCCGGCCCTGCTGGCGGCGCTGGGCGGCGCCATCGGCGATACCCTCGCCCTGGGCAATGCCCGCTTCCCCATCATCGGCACCGTGCTCAACGTGCCCGGCGACGTCGGGGTCATGTCGGCGCTGGGGCCCCGGGTCTACATCCCGGCCCGGACCCTGCCGCGCACCGGGCTCCTGCGCTACGGGTCGCGGGCGGAGTACGCCGAGTTTCTCCAGCTCCCGGCCGGCGTGCTGGCCCAGTCCGTCCGCGACAAGTACCGCACCCCGCTCCGGACCGAGCGGGCGGCGATCCGGACCGTGGAAGAGGACCGGGAGGATCTGACGGACGCGCTGTCCCGGCTGGGGAATTATCTCGGGCTGGTCGCCCTGGTGGCGCTGCTGCTCGGAGGACTCGGCGTGGGCAGCGCGGTCCACGTGTTCATCAAGCGGAAGCTCGACACCATCGCGGTGTTGCGCTGCCTGGGCGCCACTTCGCTCGAGGTCTTCGCGGTGTACCTCCTTCAGGCACTCGCGATGGGCGCCGTCGGCAGCGCGATCGGCGCGGGGCTCGGCATCGGGCTGCAACAAGTGCTGCCGGTGCTGTTCGAGGGGCTCCTGCCGGTCGATGTCCGGGTGGTCCCGTCGCCTCGCGCCATTGCCCTGGGCCTCGGCCTGGGACTCTGGGTCGCGGGAATGTTCGCCGCGCTGCCGCTGCTCGCGGTGCGCCGGGTCTCGCCGCTCATGACCCTGCGCCGCGACTTCGAGCCGGCCCGGCGCCGGCGGGACCGGCTCAGCTGGGTGGTCGGGGTGATCCTCGCGCTCAGCGTGGTGCTCCTCGCGGCAATCCAGGTGGGAAACCTCCAGGACGGCGCGATCTTCGGGGCCGGCATCGGGCTCGCGCTCCTGCTGCTCTGGCTCGCGGCCCGCGCGCTGATCGGCGGGGTGCGACGGTGGTTTCCCTCCCGACTCCCCTATCTCTGGCGCCAGGGCCTGGCCAATCTCTACCGGCCGGCGAACCAGACCGTCACCGTGGTGCTCGCCCTCGGATTCGGCGCCTTTCTGCTGGCCACGCTCTATCTGGTGCAGGACAATCTGCTCCGCGAGTTCCGGCCCGGCGGCGCCAGCCAGCGGCCCAACGTGATGTTCTTCGACATCCAGCCCTCCCAGCGCGAGGGGGTCGCCCGACTGCTCCGTGAAGGCAAGCATACCCCCACCCCGCTGGTGCCGATCGTTACCATGCGGATCACCCGGATCAAGGGGCTGCCGGTCCGGCCCGCCAATCCCTCCGATTCAGCGGCGCGGGGCAGCTGGGCGGCGCGGCGGGAGTATCGCTCCAGCTATCGCGATACCCTGACCCGCACCGAGACCATCGTCCAGGGCCAGTGGTGGGACCGGGGCATCGGGACGCCTCCGAAGGGAACGCCGGCCCTGGTGTCCCTCGAAGCCGACATCGCCCTGGACCTGGGGGTGACGCTCGACGACGAGATCGTCTGGGACGTCCAGGGCGCCGAGATCAAGAGCCGGGTCGCGAGCCTCCGCGAGGTGGACTGGGGCCGGTTTGAGACGAATTTCTTCGCGGTGTTCCAGCCCGGGGTGCTGGAACAGGCGCCCCAGATGTTCGTCACCCTGGTGCGGGTGGACAGCGCCGCCGCCCGGGGGCAGCTCCAGCGCGCCATGGCGGAGCGGTACCCGAACATCACCGCGCTGGACCTGTCTCAGCTCCAGCAGGCGCTCGACGCGATCCTCGACCGCGGCGCGGTGATCGTGCGGTTTCTGGCCGGCTTCAGCCTGGTGACCGGCGCGATCGTGCTGATCGGCGCGGTGTCGGCCTCCCGGCTCCAGCGGATTCGCGAAGCCGTGCTGCTCAAGACCCTGGGAGCAACCCGGGCCCAGGTGCTCCGGATCCTGATTGCCGAATACATGGCGCTCGGCGTGCTGGCCGCGCTCGCCTCGGTGGTGCTCGCCACCATGGCGGGCTGGGCCCTGGCCCGCTGGGTGTTCGATGCGCCCTTCCACCTGCCCGCCCTCGCCCTGGGCGGACTCACCCTCCTGCTGATCGCGCTGACCCTCCTGGTCGGACTCTGGAACAGCGCCGAGATTCTCAAACGGGCGCCGCTGGCGGTGTTGAGAGAGGAGTAGACCGGGGAAACTTCTGCTGAAGTCATTGCGAGCCGCCGGGGCGGCGAAGCAATCTCAGAGATCGCCGCGGCCCCTTCGGGGCCTCGCGATGACTCGTTCAGAGCTTCCCCCAGTCTTCCCCCGTTCCCCTTATATTTCTTGGGAGCTCGGATCCCTCCATAAGGATGCAATCATGACTGACCGTCTCGCGTACCGGGCGGGGACTCTGGTCCTGCTCGTGCTCGCCGGGTGTG
>DATFGC010000400.1:0-4321 GCA_035249765.1 Gemmatimonadales bacterium
CTTGGTGAGGTCGTCGCGGGTGGGGCCGAGCCCGCCGGTGGTGATCACCAGGCGGCTGCGGCCCAGGGCCTCCCGGACCGCGGTGCCCACCGCCTCGGCGTCATCGGGCACCGAGGTGCGCCGGGTGATCCGCGCCCCGGCGGCGGCCAGGGCCTGGCCCAGGAAGGCGGAGTTGGTGTCGACGGTGAAGCCGAGCAGCAGCTCGGTGCCGATGGTGACCAGCTCGAGGTCCATGGAGGAAAGCTACTGACTGCGGTCACCCTGAGCGAAGCGCAGGGGCGGTGAGCGGTTGTCACCCTGAGCGAAGCCGTCGTCCTGAGCGCAGCGAAGGAGAAGGGTGTCACCCTGAGCGAAGCGAAGGGGCCGATCTCAACCCTGAGACCGGCCCCTCGAAGCTGCCGTGCTCTGACAGGAATCAGAAGATCTGCCAGTACACTCCCACGCCCTGGGCCTGCCCGACTACGTAAATGCCGGACGGTGAGATCCCTTCCGCATATCCGGCGTTGGTCGGGCCCAAACCGCCGAGCCGGGTCATCGTCGCGGTTGAATATGGCGCTGCGAAGATCGCCGGAGTCGTTCGGTTGCCCGAAGGGCAGTCGTTCGCCACGATCCGCCCGAGGTCGTCCACAGCGCGTGCGAGGGTGCAGCCGCCCGGAAGCGT
The DNA here is from genome assembly GCA_035249765.1 of Gemmatimonadales bacterium. GTDB lineage: Bacteria > Gemmatimonadota > Gemmatimonadetes > Gemmatimonadales > GWC2-71-9 > JABFSM01. The sequence goes on from DATFGC010000400.1 coordinate 662, forward strand.
AATCGGAGCGCTCCAGCCTCCTCCGGGAAGCCGCTCCCAGTACGCGGCCAGTCCCCCGCTCGCCCCGACGATGAGCGTGCCGGCCGCGTTGATCCCCATGGCCCGGCTTCCGTTCGGGGCCAGTGTGATCAGCGAATAGCCCGCTCCGTTCGGTTCCCAGACGGCGGCCTGAAACGCGCCGATCCACCCTGCGGCCACACCGTTGTTGCTCACACCCAGGACGTCCCCGTTGGAGCTGGGACCGGTCGGCAGGATGATGCGGGTCCAGGCGCCGCTCGCCGTCTCCCAACGCCAGACTCGGGGCTGCTGCACCGTGGCTTTCTTTCCCGCTGGGACGGTTTCCAGACCACCGATGAACAAGGCCTGACCGGTCCCATCAGCCGTGAGCGAGGAGGCCCGCCCTCCGGTCGCCGCGGGGTCGGCAGGCAACAGGGTGAGCTGCCACGCCCCTGCGATCTTGTTCCAGAGCCGCGGGACCGGCCCTCCCGAGACTAGGACGGTTCCGGTCTGGTCAATGGCCCAGCCTGCTCCCAGCCCGTCCAGTACCACGATACCGGACGCCGGATTGAACCAGATGGTGCCGTTGCCTCCGCCGGTCATCTCGCCGGTGTCGTTGGCCCCCCGGAGCGGGTAGGTCCCAGGAACGGCCATGGCCTGGGTCACCTCGAAGCGCGCGTAGCCGATTCCCTTTTTCCGGTCGAGCAGCATGACCGAAATGTCGTAGAGATCGATGGACGCATCAGGCGCGATGGTAATCGTCGCCACCAGCTCCGTCGAGCTCACGAATTCCGTGGAGGTCACCGTCACCTTGGGGTCCGGAGCGCCGCCGCGTTCCCAGGCTGCCTGCGCGCCCGGAGCAAATCCCGACCCCCGGATGGTGACGCGCTTGCCGACTTCTCCCGCATTGCCGAACGCGGGGCTGGCCGACGTGACACTTGGTCCACTTACCGGCCTGCCCCCGCCGCCGCCCGCCGCAGTTATCGCCTCCGGACCGGCCGGGGACTCGAGCGCGGTCTGGCAACCCAGAAACAGGGCCGTGCCGGCAAACACCCGGATCACGGTGCCGACGCGACACTTCGTTCCACGACTCATGGCTGACTCCTCAGGGATACGGCAGGAAGGGGGACGTTCCCCCTGTTGAATGATACGGATAGGTCTCCCCGAACTTGCGGGGCCGCGCCTGGTCCACCCCCGCCACTCAGGGTGTAGCCAGCCCAGTAGTAGGGGCTGGCGTACCGCGGATCGGAGGCCAGCCGCCGCTGCGCTCCGGCCAGTGCCTCCGATACCGGGAGAGTCCGGAGCGCCCGGTAGAAAGCGCCGGCAAACTCGGCGGCACCCACGTCGTCGATGCGCCAGAGGGTCATGATGACGTTTGCGGCACCCGCGGAGAGCATGGCCTGCGCCAGGGTCAGATCTCCGGTCCCCCGGACCAGCTCGGCGGTCCATTCGAATCCGGCCCCGGTCTCGCATCCGGAGAAGAAGACCAGCGGGCTCCGGACCGCGAGACCAAGGATCTCGTGAACCTCGAGCCGGCCGTCATCTTCTCCCCGGACCTTCGCGGGCCGGGCCAGCTCGATCCGGGAGAACATGGGGTGGCGTACGTTGAGGATCCCGTGGGTGGCGACGTGCACCAGGCCATTGCCCTCCAGGGCTTCGCGCACCGCGGCCTCGGTGGCGTCTGCACCAAACCGCAGGCGGATGTTGGGCACGGAAGCGCTCAGGGCTTCCAGCTCGGTCCGGGTCGCCGGCAACTCCCCCGGGACGGGAGCAAACCCGGTTCCGGCGGACCATCGATCGTCCGCGTCCTCGCGCCGCCGCAGGGCGGGCAGCGCCGCGGCCGAAGGCAGGTGAAGCAGGACGAAGTCCTGGGCGAGAAACCGCCCGGTCGCCTCATTGTGCAGGGCGGCAAACGGCACCTGGCCCAGCATCCCGTGGGGAACGACAAAGAGTCGCCTTGCCCCCTCGAGCATTCCTGATGCCAGCAGTGGCGCAATCAGGGTGCGATGCAGAGCCCCCGCGGCCGGAAAGCCGCGCTTCCAGTCCCCCGCGGCCGAGCCCCACAGCTCTCGAATCAGGCGGATGCGCTGGGCCAGGGTGGAGCCCGCCAGCTCTGACTGATGGATGCGGACCGAGTCGGCGGTCACGCCGAACACGATGAGGCGGTTGGTCGTGACCAGGTACTCCAGCAGCACCTCGCCGGGCCGCAGGGCACTGCGCACCGTCTCCAGGCGTCCCGGCTCGGTCCCGAGGAGGGCCGCCGTCCGCGGATTCCGCTGGGCTGTGCGGGACAGGATCGCCTCGTACTCGCCCCACGCCTCCGCGAGCTGGGCGGCAAGGGGTCGGGCAGCCGAGTCGGAAGCCTCTCCCCGCTCCCGTGGACGACTCCGCTCGGTTTCCCGCAGCCGCTGGACCAGGGCGTCGATTCTCCGAAGCACCCGTTCGCCTTCCTGGATTTCCGGCAGCGCATCGGTCCGCGCGGTGGCGATGTGCTCCAACAGGCCCCGGCTCCGCGCGCCGTCCGCCACCGCAAAGGCTTCCTCGCTGCGGCCTCGCCGGAGGAGGGCAAGCACCAGATCGCCGTACACGTCGGCGCGATCGGCGATGTAGGTGGACCGGAGTGCTTCGGAGGCGAGTGCCCCCCGAAGCCGTTCGATGGCGGTCACTGCAATCCGGCCCGAGATGATCGCGGAGTCGAGTTGCCCGAGGCGGGCATGGGCCCTGGCCGCGAGCGATCGGGCCAGCCATTCGGCTCCGTAATCCCCGGCCGCGAGCTCCCCGCCGATCTCCTGCAGCACCCGAAGCACCCGGGCGGACTCCCCCGCACGATCCGCCACATGGGCTTCGGCCAGGCTCACGGCAATCCTAGCGCCTCGGGTGCCCACTTCCTCCGCCACCAGGCGTGCCTCCCGAAGGCGCGGCTCCGCCCGGATGAGGCCGCCGATCCGGAAGTCGATCTCGGTCGTAAGCAGCAGGTCGTCGAGCCGCTCGAGGGGCTCGCCGGAAGCGGTGTGCCGGGCGAGCGCCTCGCGTACCATCGTCTCGGCGCGGGGCAGATTGTCCAGGCGGAGGTGAGCGTCCGCGCCGCCCCGGAGCACGCTGCCGAGGTTGGCATCGAGCCCGGCCTGCCGCATCGCGGCCTCGGCTTCGGCGTAGTGGCGCAGCGCGATCCGGTAGTCGCCGATCCGGAGGTGCAGGCCGGCGATCAGCCGCTGGAGATCCGCCGCCTCCTCGCGGAGTCCGAGCCGGCGGGCGATCCCGAGGGAGCTGTCCAGCACCACGAACGCCCGGTCCTCTTCCCCGGTGAGCTCGAAGGCGGTGGCCAGCTGACCCAGGGCATTCTGCTCACCGCTCGCGAACCCGATGCGGCGATAGATGACCCGGGCCGTGTCGAGGCGGAGGATGGCGTTCCGGGCGTCGCCCTCGTATATGTCGATCATCGCCTCGTTGGCCAGAGCATTCGCCTCCAGCCGTTCCTCGCCCAGGGCTTGGGCCCCTCGTCGGGCTGCGCGCTGAGCGGCGCGAGCCGGCCCGAACTCACTGAGATAGGTGTATGCCAGACCGAGCCGTCCCGAGGATTCCGCCTCCGCGCGGGCGTCGCCCGTGGCCCGGGCGGCCTCGAGTCCTCGCTGAAACAGGCCTGCGGCATCCTGATTCCGGTTT
>DATFGC010000401.1:0-4341 GCA_035249765.1 Gemmatimonadales bacterium
CAGAAAGTCATGTCATCGATCCTGGGGGCCCGGCAGCGTCCACCGTGCGGCGATGGCCTGGCCGAGGAGCGCCATCAGAACCACGAGGGCTTGCGGTTCCGGCACGGCTACGACCGCTGCAATTCCGAACACCGCGAACACGCCGTTGCTCAGGTGAACCAGGCGAGTGGTAGGTAGCCGGCAGGGTTCCACGCCGATGTGGCTCAGATTGAGGGCCGCCAGCAACAGCAGACCAAGCCCGGTCCCAAGGAACCATACCGAATCGGCGGACCAGCCTGAGTACAGAATGACCGTCATGGCGGCGTGAATCAGGCCGAGCACAACCAGCAGCCAACTGGCGGCGAGGTGGACTCTGCGCCAGCCAACATAGGCCCGGGTCAGCTTGGGGGATTCCTGGTCAGCTTGGATTGACATCAACACTCTCCAGGTGACGATGCGGCCGCCATCCAGGTGAAAAGTAGCTCGGAGCCTGTATTCCGCGTCCCCGCTGTTTCTCACGTCAGCGGGTGCGCACTCCCTCGATCCCTTCCTGGAAGATGATCGGCGTCATCGCAAGCGCTGCGACGGGGTCCGCCCACCACCACCCCGCGACGGCATTCGCGCCGACCCCGGCCATGGCAATGACCGACAGCCAGGCGCAGAGCGAGGTCTGCTTCGCCTCGGCTTTGAGCGCATGGCTCGAGAGCGCCTGGGCCACGCTCCGCTTTTGCCGGGCGAGCCAGGGCATGACCAGGGCCGACAGCACCAGAATCCCCACTCCCACCGGGCTCGGCTCGGGGGCCTCGCGGCGGAGCAGCGACTCGGACGCATCGAACCCGACCCAGACGGCGAGCGCCAGGAAGCAGATACCGATGATCCGGCGGGTCCTCCTCTCGGCGACGATCCGGCGGGCATCGTGGCGGTCCATCCGGAGACGCCATTGCGCCGCCACGCTGGCCGTCATTTCGATGCCGCTGTCGATTCCGAACCCCACCAAGGCCACGCTGCCGGACACTACCCCGGCGGCCAGCGCCACCACCGCCTCGACGGTGTTATACGCCAGCGTCAGGTAATTGAGGTGCAACCCCCGGCGCACCACTCCGGCCCGGTCGGCCCCGGCTTCGGTCATGAACAAGGATACCCGGCTCTCGCCATGAAGTCGGTTCCCTCTTAGTTTCCCAACTCCCTGGCTCCCTGGCTCCCTGGCTCCCTGGCTCCCCATGCTCCGCCTCAACGCCGAAATCCTCGAGCTCAAGACCAAGCATCCCTTCATCATCGCGCGGGGCACCCGGGACACCTACCGCACCGTGATGATCAAGCTGATCGACCAGGACGGGTTGGAGGGATGGGGCGAGGCGGCACCGCAGCGCTACTACGGGGAGACCGCGGAAACCGTGCTCGCGGCCATGCAGGTCTACTCGACCGCGCTTCCCGACAACGTCCTCCACCTGGAAGACGCCGAGGCGGCGCTGGCCCTCGCGCTGGCGGGCAACAGCTCGGCCCGGGCCGGGCTCTCCACCGCGCTGCATGACCTGGCCGGCAAGCGGATGGGAATTCCGGTGCACCGGCTGTTCGGGCTTGACGCCGGCAAATGTCCCATTTCCACATTCACCATAGGAATTGACACCCCCGAGCGCATCAAGCTCAAGGTGGGTGAGGCGAAGGAGTATCCGGCCCTCAAGATCAAGCTGGGCACCGATGACGACCGGGCGATCCTGACCGCCATCCGGGAAGTCACCGACAGGGAGCTCCGGGTGGACGCCAACGCCGGCTGGACCCGGAAGCAGGCCATCGCCAGCCTGCCGCTGCTGTACGAGTTCGGGGTGACGGTGCTGGAGCAGCCGCTCGATCCCGGCGATCTCGACGGGCTGGCGATGGTGACCCGGCATTCCCGGATTCCGGTCATCGCCGACGAGAGCTGCCTCACCGCGGCCGACATACCCGGGCTGGTGGGCCGGGTGGACGGGATCAACATCAAGCTGGCCAAGTGCGGCAGTCTCCGGGAAGCGCTCCGGATGATCGCGGTGGCCCGGGCCTATCACATGACGGTGATGGTGGGCTGCATGATCGAAAGCTCGATCGGGATCACCGCGGCGGCGCAATTCACCCCGCTGGTGGACCTCTGCGATCTGGACGGCGCCGCGCTGCTGGCGAAGGATCCCTATGCCGGCGCGACCATCCAGGGAGGCCAGCTCCGGCTGCCCGACGGGCCGGGGCTCGGCCTCTCGGCGCGCTAGCGGTTCTCGCATTCCTTCCGCACCCGCTCGGTCAGGCCGGAACGACCGCCAGGCCGAGCGCGCCGGCATTGTGACGGACCCGGTCGTCGAGCGACAGGACCTGGATCTTCCCGACAGCCTCACCGAAAACAATCGCGGTGGCAAGATGGAGTGCATCGAGGGTCCGGATCGGCTCGACCGGGAATGATCCGCAGGCGCGGACCGCGACGCGATCGGACACATCGAGCAGACTCCACGTCGCGGCGGCTTCGTCAAGCAGCCGTAAGGCCGCCAATTCCTCCGCGTGGCTGACCCGGCTTGCCGCGCGGGCTCGCGCCAGGGCACGACTGCATTCGACGACGGTCAGGATGGAGCTGACCACCCGGTCGGCGGCGGACAAGAGACCGAGAACGGCCTTCTGGCGTGGCTCGCCAAGTAACCACGCCAGTACGGCGCTCGATTCGGCGTAGAGGACCGTCACTCGCCCCGGTCTTCGTCGAGGAGCCGCTGCCCGAGCCCGGCGGGGGACTTGAGAGGTGAAGCTCGGTAGGGTCTGCGCGAGGGCTCGGCGAGCCGCAAGTGCCCTTCGGCGGAGAGCCGGGCGAGGGCACGATCCTCGAGCGATACGACCCGTTCCCCGGCATCAGGCCGGCGCAGCTCGGCCACGACCCGGCCGCGATCGGTCACCAGGAACACGTCCCCGTCGCGTACCGCTCGCAGCACCTGGCTCAAGGTGGCTTTGAGCTCCCGGATTCCAATGGTTCTCATTTCCAAAATGTAGTCTCATGTGACTACAAAGGCAAGCGGAATGACCGCGGCCTCCCTCGAGTCCTCCTCCGTGTCCCAGAGCCTGGCGAGGTTCGTCAAGTCAGCGGTCTCACCAGCAGCAGAATTGGAGGTGGATATATTGCCGTGACATGACTGATCGCTTTGCCCAGGTCGCCCTGCCCCTTCCGCTGTTCGAGCCCTACACCTACAGCATTCCCGATTCGATCGCCGACCGGGTGGTCCCCGGTGCCCGGGTGGTGGTTCCGGTGCGCCGGCGCGAGCTGGTGGGAATTGTGGTGGGGAAGGGGGAAGGGGGAAGGGTGGAAGGGGATGTCACCCCGAGCGTAGCTGTCACCCCGAGCCTGAGCGTAGCGAAGGCGAGGGGGCGGGACCTCGTCCTGCGCGACATCCTCGCCGCCCCCGACGCCGAGCCGGCGCTCACCCCACCGATGCTCCGGACCGCGGAATGGATGGCGGGGTACTATGGCGCGCCGATCGGGATCGCGCTCAAGGCCATGCTGCCGGCCCCGATGTGGGGGGAGTCGCGGGTGATACTGGTTGCTGGCAGCTGGACGGCTGGACGGCTGGGTGGTCTTGCCGAGGAGCTTCTCGAATGGGTTGAGCAGAAGGGGGGCAAGGTCCCGCTCGACACCGCGGCCCGGCACTTCCGGAAGCCGCTCTGGGAGGTGGCCGACCGCCTGGCGCGAGTAGGCGCGGCCGAGCTGCTCGTGGAGCCGGCCGAGGCGGAGCCTTCGACGCTGATTGAACGGAGGCTGGAAGTCTCAGGGGAGCCGCTCACCCTGGTGGAGCGGGATGCCAGGTTCGCTCGTCGGGCCAAGCAGAGGCGGCTCTACGAGACCCTGGAGCAGCTTGGAGGCTCCGTCCCGGTCCGGCACCTCCGGGACAGCCTCGGCATGAGCGACGCGGTCATACGGGCGCTGGCGGACTCGGGGCTGGCCCGGGTGGTCAAGACCGAGCGGATGCGGGACCCCTTCGAGGGGGAGCCGGGCACCCCGCCGCCGGCGGCGCTGACCCCGGAGCAGGCGGCGGTGCTGGAGAGCGTGGATGGGCTGGCGTCGGGGAGCGGAGCGCTGCTGTTCGGGGTGACCGGGAGCGGCAAGACCCTGGTGTATCTCCGGGCGGTGGAGCGGGCGGTGGCCTCGGGCCGGGGAGCGATCGTGCTGGTGCCGGAGATCGGGCTCACTCCCCAGATGGTGAGTCGGGTGCGGGGGATGTTCGGCGACAATGTGGCGGTGCTGCACAGCGGGCTCTCGGATGGCGAGCGGGCCGACGCGTGGAAGCTGCTCCGGCGCGGCGAGCGGCGGGTCGCGGTCGGAGCGCGGTCGGCGGTGTTCGCCCCGGTCCGGGATCTTGGGCT
>DATFGC010000402.1:0-7636 GCA_035249765.1 Gemmatimonadales bacterium
AGCGGAGCGCGGGGGAGTGTGCTCGGGATCGGGGGAAGACCCCCGGCGAAATTCCATCAGCGCGGCGAAGACGACCACCGCGCCGCCCAGCAGGAGCAGCACTTCATTGATGGTGGTAAAGGTCGTGCCGGCCGCATGACCCCCGGCGCGATCGCCCGCTGCGCCGAGCAGCGCGAGGCCGAGTCCGGCGCCGGCGAGGGCCCGATGCCGGGCCGCGGGGATCAGGGCCAGCAGGAAGGCGAGACCGTAATACAGCCACCCGGATCCCTCGAGCAGCGCGTCCACCCGCCGCTAGTTCACGCGGCCGGGGCCATCCAGCTCGCGAATCGTCCCGGCGCTGGGGCCGCGTTCCCGCTTGAGCCGGGCCGCCACCCGTTCCGCCTGCCCCAGGGCCCGAAGCACGTTCTCGCCGGCGACCTTGCGCAGATCGGCTTCGGTCCATCCCCGCCGGGCCAGTTCGGCGAAAAGCAGCGGAAAAGTGGAGACGTCGGTGAGCCCCTCGGGCGTGTCGGTGATGCCGTCGAAATCCGATCCGATTCCCACGTGATTCACCCCGGCTACTTTCCTGACGTGATCGATGTGATCGGCGACGTCGCGCACCGTCACCCGCGGCCGGGGGCCTTTCCGGCTCGCGGCGCCGGAATCCTCCCAGGCGCGGAGCGCGCTGGAGAGGAAGGTCGGCACGAAGGTCACCATCACCACTCCGCCATTCCGGGGCAGCCGGGCCAGGATCGAATCGGGCACGTTGCGGCGGTGATCCGACAGGGCCCTGGCGTTCGAGTGTGAGAAGATCACCGGCGCCTCGGTGACGTTGAGCGCATCGCTCATCGTGCCTGGGGAGACGTGGCTCAGGTCCACCAGCATCCCCAGCCGGTTCATTTCCCGCACCACCTCCTTCCCGAACCTGGTCAGCCCGCCGTGCCGCACGCTGTCGAGCGCGGCATCGGCCCAGTCCAGCGTCACGTTGTGGGTCAGGGTCATGTAGCGGGCCCCCAGGTCGTAATACACCCGGAGCGCGCCGAGGGAGTTCTCGATGGCGTGCCCGCCCTCCAGTCCGAGCAGCGAGCCGATCTTCCCCGCGGCGAAGGCCCGCCGCACCGCCGCGACCGTGGGCGTGGACTGGAGCACGTCCGGGTACTTCGCGATGACCCGGCGGGCGATGTCGAACTGCTCCAGCTGGACCCGGGCAAATCCCGAGTCCCGGATCTCCCCGGGGATGTAGATGGACCAGAACTGGGCTCCCACCATGCCGCGCCGCAACCGGGCGAGGTCGGTGTGTCCCGGGGCCGGCTTCCGGATGTCGTACGCCTCCACATTTCCTCTGGCCACGGTGTCTTCGCGGATGCGCCAGGGCAGGTCGTTGTGGCCGTCCACCAGCGGCGTGGTCCGCAGCACCCGGCGGGCCAGCGCGACGTGGGCGGGCGAGGGCTGCTGCGACGCCAGCGGCGGCGCGGCGACGGCCAGCAGTGCGATCGGGATGAAGTGCTTCACGAGGCCTCCGGCCAGACGTGGTCCTTAAATCGTTCCCGCAGAACCTTCTTGTCGAACTTGCCCACGCTGGTCTTGGGCACCCCTTCGATCACCACCACGTCGTCGGGGAGCCACCAGTCCGCCACCCGGCCCCGGAGCCACTCCCGAATGGCGCTGCGGCTGAGCGCGCCGGCGCAGTCGGGCTTGGGAACCACGCAAGCCAGCGGGCGCTCGGTCCACTTGGGGTGCGCGACCGCGATGACCGCGGCCTCGGCCACCTGGGGATGCCCCATGATGACGTTCTCGAGATCGACGCTCGAAATCCACTCTCCGCCGCTCTTCACCATGTCCTTGGTCCGGTCCACCAGCCGCACATACCCGCGGGCGTCGATGCTGGCCACGTCGCCGGTGCGGAACCAGCCGTCGTGAAAGCGGTCGGCCCCCGAGGGATCCTCGTAGTAGGCCCGGGCCACCCAGGGGCCCCGGGCCTCGAGCTCGCCCGCGGTGACACCGTCCCAGGGCGCCTCGGTCCCGTCGTCCATGAGGATGCGAAGCTCGACCAGCGGAAAGGGCGAGCCCTGCAGCAGCCGGACCCGGGTCTTTTCCTCCGGGGGCCAGTCGTCCATGTCCCGGCGCAGCCGGGAGACCGTGCCGGCGGGAGAAAGCTCGGTCATTCCCCAGGCATGCACCACCTCGATGCCCATCGCCTCGAAGTTCTCCAGCAGCACCCGGGGGAGCGCCGAGCCCCCCACCAGAATCTGCCGCAGCGTCGGCACCTTGCGGCCGGACTCCTTGAGATACTGGTAGAGCGCCGACACGATAGTGGGCACGCCGCCGACGAAGGTCACGCCCTCGCTCTCGATCAGGTCCACCAGATCCTTGGGCACCAGGTGCGGTCCCGGGAGAACCAGGCTGCAGCCGAGCATCCCCGCGGCGAATGGCAGGCCCCAGGCGTTGGCATGGAACATCGGTACGATGGTCAGGACCACGTCCCGTTCCCGGATCGCAAACGCGTCCGCGATCGAGAAGCCGAGGGTGTGCAGGACCAGGGAGCGGTGGGAGTAGAGCACCCCCTTGGGGTGGCCGGTGGTGCCCGAGGTGTAGCAGAGCGCGGCGGCATCCTGCTCGTCGAGCTCGGGCCAGAGGAAATGCCCGGAGGCGGCCGCCAGCAGGGCCTCGTAGTCGTGCGCTCCGGGGGGAAGTCCCGCTCCCAGCGGCCCGTCCGACATCACCACCACCTGCTCCACCGTGGGAATCCGGTCCCTCACCTTCTCCAGCAGGGGAAGCAGCGAGGCATCGACCAGGAGCACCCGGTCCCGGGCGTGATTGATGACGTAGGCAAGCTGATCGGGGTGGAGCCGGAGATTCAGGGTATGCAGGACCGCGCCCATGCAGGGCACGGCATAGTACGCCTCGAGGTGCCGGTGGCTGTTCCAGCCCAGGGTGCCGATGCGGTCTCCGCGCGCGACCCCGAGCCCCGCCAGCGCGCCCGCCAGGCGGTCCGCCCGCCGGGTCATGTCGGCAAAGCGGTAGCGATGGACGCCGGCCGCGTGCCGGCTGGAAATCCGCTGCTCGTGAAATACCCGGCGGGCGCGCTCCAGCACATGGGTGAGGGTGAGCTGCCAGTCCATCATCAATCCCTGCATCGGTAACCTCTGGCTGAAGTCCCGGTCATCGGCACCAGGCCCGTGCCGTCTCCACCAGCACACTCGCGGTCGCCGCGACGCTCTCCAGGTCCACCCATTCCTCGGCTGCATGCGCGCCGGTCCCGTGGGGACCGAACACGACGGTCTCGATGCCCGCCGCCGCGGTGAGGGCGGAGTCCATCCAGGGAGTGTCGCCCACGTGAGCCGGCGGTTCCGGAAGCACGCTCCGGGCTGCGGCATCGAGCGTCTGAACGATACCGGCATCCGGCCCGATCTCGAAGGCGTCGCGGCTGAAGAAGGTATTTCGCGAGATTCGCAGAGCAGGATCCGATTTCCTGAGCCGGTCGAGCAGCGCGTCGATCTCGGCGACCGCGCCGGCTTCGGTCTCTCCGGGGATGGTCCGCCGCTCGATCCGCACCCGGCTCCTGGCCGCATAGGTGCTGAGACCGGTACCGCCCTCGAGCAGCGCTGCGTGGAGCGACGGGGGTCCCACCAGCGGGTGAGGCGGCCGGGCCCGCAGCTCGCGCTCCAGTCCTTCGAGGGCAACGAGGAATCGCCCCATCCGCAGATTGGCGTCGATCCCGAGATCGAACCGGCTCCCGTGGGCAGCCCGGCCTTCCACTTCCACGTCGATCCACAGGTAACCTTTGTGGGCCCGGCAGATCCGCAGGGAGGTGGGCTCGGTGACGATGGCGGCATCGGTGCGCACCCGCTTGAGCAGCCCGGCGGTGCCGACGCTCCCATACTCTTCGTCCGCCACCGCGGCCACCACCAGATCTCCCCGGAGCCTGGGAGTCTGGCGGGCCAGAACCCTCGCGGCGGCCATGCAGGCCGCCAGGCTTCCCTTCATGTCGTAGGCGCCCCGGCCGTACAGCTTTCCGTCCCGCACGGCGCCGCTCCACGGCTCGGCCATCCCTTCGACGCCGACGGTGTCCATGTGCGCGTTCAGCATCAGGCTCCGGCCCCCCCCGGTGCCGGGCAGTCGGGCCGCCACACTGGGGCGTCCCGGCTCCGGTTCGTCGACCAGGATCTCGAGCCCCGCGTCGCCCAGCCAGGTCGCGACGTAACGCGCGATTTCCCCTTCCCCCGGGGCGCCAGACACCAGCACCGGATTGATCGAGTTGATCCGCACCAGGTCGGAAAGCGTGCGAATCAGGTCACTGCGATCCACTTGCATCGTGGTCCTCACTCCGGCGGGTGGTGCCAATCAGGTCCGGAACGGCGTCGTATGTATATAGATAGGTAGGAATACGGCTTGTACTCCGGAGGCACAAGGTCGCCGCAGGTACGCTGTTTGCATCACCCTCCGAAGTACCCCGGTGGCACCAGACCCGGAGCAGGAGGAGACGACGACGTGATCAGCGCCGACGCCCGCAGTCGCATCACCCCGAAGGACCTCGATCTCCTCGGCATCCCAGTGGAGCACGGCGGCGCCGTGCACGAGAGCCTCGACCGGGTGCTCGACCGGCGCGAGGTGGTCTCCTATCTGATGGGTGCCTCGCTCCCCGGGCCCTCCCCTTCCCTCCTCTTCTACGTGCTGGTCCGCCACGCGCTGCTCGATGTCGGGGTGGACGACCCGGTGGTGGCCGACTACTTCGCCTCCCTGCTGCGCGAATTCGGGGTCCGCCAGCGCGCCACCCGGGTCGACGACGTGGATGATCAGGACCACCGCTACCTGGTGGACATCCTGGCCGATCTCTCCGCCTCGACCGGTGAGCGGCAGTTCAAGGTGTCGGTGCACCTGGGGAACTACGCTCTCTGGCTTTCCGGCATCTTCCCCGAGCGGATCGCCGCCCAGCAGCTGCGCCGGGGCGGCCCCGATGTCTCCTACTACGAAACCCTGGGTGGACGGGGCTACGCCGAAGCTGCCGAGCACCACCTGGCCGAGCGGCGTGGGCTCGACGACGTGCTCCGCACCGCCTCGGAGCGGGTTCGGGAGGTTCGCCTCGCCCTCAACGACGTGAGCGCCCAGCTTCACCTGCGGAGCTCCCGACTCGCCGCCTGACCGCTGGCCGGCACTCCCATCCGCCAGAGGGCGGGAGTAGCTTGGTCGCCATGCAATCCCTGAACGGCAAGCGGGCCCTGGTGTGCGGCAGCACCCAGGGGATCGGCCATGCCAGCGCCCAGGCCCTGGCCGAGGCCGGCGCGTCGGTGGTATTGCTGGCCCGGAATCCCGAGCGGCTCGCCGCCGCCCGGGCGGCCCTGCCCGCACCGGGAGGAGCCGCCCATGAAACCCTGGTGGCGGATCTGTCCGATCCGGCCGCCTTGCGCCTCACGGTGCAGCACTATCTCGCCGGCCACCCGGCCCTTCACATCCTGGTGAACAACACCGGGGGACCTCCGCCGGGGCCCGCGCTCGACGCCACCGAGGACGCATTTCTCGCGGCCTTCACGGGGCACCTGCTGGCGGGCCATGCGCTGGTCCAGTGCCTGGTTCCCGGGATGCGGGAGTCCGGCTACGGGCGCATCGTCAACATCGTCTCCACCTCGGTCCGGGAGCCGATCCGCGGGTTAGGCGTGTCGAACACCATCCGCGCCGCGGTGGCCGGCTGGGCCAAGACCCTCTCCCGGGAGCTGGCGCCGTCGGGCATCACCGTGAACAACATCCTCCCCGGATCCACCCGTACCGGCAGGCTCGAGTCCCTGATCGCCAGCCGCGCCGCGGCGCCCGGCGGGAGCGTCGAGTCGGTCGAGCGCGCCATGCAGGCCGAAATCCCGATGGGACGATTTGCCGAGCCCCGGGAGATCGCGGCCGCCGTCGCCTTCCTCGCCTCTCCCGGCGCGGGGTACATCACCGGGGTGAGCCTTCCGGTGGACGGCGGGCGCCTCGCGTCCATCTGAACGGTGATCACCCTCCCCAACTACATCGACGGCGCGCTGACGGCGCCCTCCGCCGGCGGCTATCTGGAGGTGCTGGAGCCGGCCACCGGCCGGCCACTCTGGCAAGCGCCGGCCAGTGTCGCCGAGGACATCGATCAGGCGGTGGCCGCCGCGCGCCGCGCCTTCCCGGCGTGGGCGGCCCTTGGCGTGGGGGAGCGCTCCCGCATGCTGCTCCGGATCGCCGACCTCATTGACGCCCGGCTCCCGGAGCTGGCCCGGGCCGAGTCCGCCGACACCGGCAAACCGCTCGCGCTGGCGCGCACCCTGGATATTCCCCGCGCGTCGGCCAATTTCCGGTTCTTCGCGACCGCGGTGCTGCACACCAGCTCCGAGGCGCACCCCACCGATGCCCTGGCCCTCAATTACACCCTGCGCCAGCCCCGTGGCGTCGCGGGGCTGATTGCGCCCTGGAACCTCCCGCTTTATCTGCTCTCCTGGAAGGTCGCGCCGGCCCTGGCCACCGGAAACACCGCCGTGGCCAAGCCCTCCGAGCTCACCCCGGTCACCGCCGCGCTCCTGAGCGAGCTGTGCATCGAGGCGGGCCTTCCTCCCGGGGTGCTCAACATCGTCCATGGACGGGGTGCCGAGGCGGGGGCCGCGCTGGTGGCGCATCCGGAGGTCGGCACGATCTCCTTTACCGGGGGGACCGCGACCGGCGCTTCCATCGCGCGGAGCGCGGCGCCGGCGTTCAAGAAGCTCACCCTGGAAATGGGCGGCAAGAATCCCGCAGTGGTGTTCGGAGACGCGGACCCCGCCGAAGCGATCGCCGGGGTGCTGCGCTCGGCGTTCACCAACCAGGGACAGATCTGCCTGTGCGGCTCCCGCATCCTGGTGGAAGAACCGCTCTATCAGCGGGTACTGGAGGGTGTGGTGGCCGGCGCCCGGGCGCTTCGGGTCGGAGACCCGCTCGACGAAGAAACCGAGGTCGGCGCGGTGGTGTCCGCCGGGCATCGCGAGAAGATCGAATCGTACCTCGCGCTGACGCGTGACGAAGGAGGAACCATCCTGACCGGCGGGGGACGGCCCGGTGACCTTCCGGAGCGCTGCCGGGACGGATTCTTCCTGGAGCCCACGGTGATCACCGGGCTTCCGATGGGCTGCCGGGTCAACCAGGAAGAAATCTTCGGCCCGGTGGTGACCGTGACGCCGTTTCGAGGGGAGGAGGAAGCGATCGCGATGGCCAATGACAGCCCCTATGGCCTCGCTGCGTCACTCTGGACCCGTGACCTGTCGCGAGCCCACCGGGTGGCGGCCCGAATTGCCTGCGGCACGGTGTGGGTCAACACCTGGCTCTTCCGTGATCTCCGGGTGCCCTTCGGCGGCATGAAGCAAAGCGGCGTGGGACGGGAAGGTGGCGAGGAGGCGATCCGGTTCTTTACCGAGGCGAAGAACGTGTGTGTCAAGATTGGGGATTAGGGACTGGGAGTTGGGGATTGGGGACTGATCGCTGCGGGCTGAAGCCTGATGGCTCTTCACTTGCGAGGGAAACATGACGGAAACCCCAGGTTCGAGCGCCCGGGCTCCCGAGCCCGTGGGTCCCTATCCCCATTTCCGGCGGGCCGCCGGGTTGCTTTTTCTCTCCGGCATCGGAGCGCGGGTGCGGGGGCAAACCGAGGTTCCCGGCGTCACCCTGGCGCTCG
>DATFGC010000403.1:0-4230 GCA_035249765.1 Gemmatimonadales bacterium
GATCGGAAGAACCTTGCGTCGTTGCGTCGTTGCGTCGTTGCGCCCCGACCCCAATCGGCAGCACCGTCACGGAGCCCTGCTCCTCCCCGCTCCGTTGCGAGGTCAGGTCGAACGATCGCAGCGAGCTGATCACGTCTCCCCACCATTCCAGCCGCATCGGCGCCGCCATCCCGAAGCCGTAGAGATCCACGATCCCGCCCCGGACGCTGAACTCGGCGACCTCGGTCACCACCGGAACCCGGCGATAGCCCATCGCCTCGAGCGCGCCCACCACCGCGGTGAGGGGCCGATCCGTGCCCACCGCCAGCTCGAGCCGCAGCCGATCGAGCGCTTCGGGAACCAGGGTCTTCTCCGCGGTGGCCCGCGCGGTGGTCACCAGAATCCGCAGCTGACCTCGCAGCAGCGCCTCGAGAGTCTCGGCCCGCTCGCCCGCGATCTCGTAGTGGGGCTCCTCTTCGCCCAGCGCCTCGCGCTGGGGGTAGAGCGCCGAGGGGAGTGCGGTCAGGGTCGCCAGATCGGCCAGCCAGCGCTCGGCGTCGGCCGGTGTCGCCGCCACCACCGTGAACAGCCGCTGGGGGAACTGCTCCGCCAGCCAGGCCACCAGCACCGCGCCGCTCGAGCCGGGCAGGCCCCCGACCCGAAGGGTCCCTCCGGCGCCGGGCACCCGGGGAATCAGCTCGGAGGCGAAGGCCGTGCGGGCGAAGGACGCGAGGATGGTCTCGATCACGCCGCCCGCGCTCCCCGCCGGGCACCCAGTCCGGCCAGCGCGGCATCGGCCAGTGCGAGCGCCGCGGCGAGCACCAGGAAAAAGCCCCGCAGGTCGGCCAGACCGCCCGCGGCAAAGGCCGCCGACGCGGCGCGCTCCAGCGGCGCGATCCGGGCGCCCGGCCAGAGCCGGCGAATCTCGCTATCGCCACTCCGTTCCAGGGCGGACTCCCGGGGATCGGGATTCACCGCAACGGCTCCGATGGTGTCGCGCCCGGCCAGGATGAAATGCAAGCCGGTCTCCCGCGAGCGAAAGGGTCCTCCCCCCTCGACCGGACGCACCTGGCCGTCGCGGACCACCGCGGTGGCGGCATCGGGCAGGGCGATGGGATCGCCGGGCTGGGTATCCAGGATCGCCAGCTCGCCCCGGATGGCGCGATTGGCGAGGAAATCCACGAAGGGGACGAACTCCGCCGAGAGTGGCAGCGCCGTCCATTCGGGCTCGAGCCGGCTCCCCAGCAGGATGAGGTTGTCGGATCGCACCACCCAGGGAAGACCGCCCGCGGTCGCGAGGACGCCGCGAGGCGAGGCCGCGCCGGTGGCAGCGCTCCCGGCAGGCACCAGTCCGTACCGACGGGACACCGGGTGACGCCCGAGCACCGGGCCGCTGTCGGTCACCGTGCTTCCGGGGACCAGCTCGCCGAACCGCCAGCCGGCTCCGCGCGCGGCCAGGGCGCGGTTTAGCGCTCCGTGCCCGGCGGGATCGGCCGGGGGCTGCACGATCGAAGCGCCCTGGCCCAGGTTGCCGAGGCTGAGATCTCCGCCCCGGATCAGGCGCCCGTTGGAGAGCAGCACTTCCGCCGCGGTCGCAAGAAACCGGTCCTCGCTCCGCCAGGCGGCGCGGGAAGCGTCCGCGACCCGGATGGCGGTCTCCCTGACATCATCGAGCCGGAGCTCGTCGGGCTCCAGCTCGGCCCGCACCGGCCACCACCCCGAGGTCAGGGCGCCGCTCCCGAGCAGAATCTCCTCGTTGCCGGAGGCGAGCTGACGCCGGGGGGGACGGGTGCCGATCCGGAGCGATACCGCCGCGCGTTTCCCCGCCGTTCCGCTGGCGCGGACCGCGACGCTCCCCCCCTCGGGACCCCAGGGCTGCCGCCCGGTCAGCAGCGCCGCCAGGCCCAGATTGGTCACGGGGCTTTCCTCGGGACGGAGCGCCACGACCGTCCCGCTTCCCGATGCCTGCGCCAGCGCGCTGGCCTGGAGGTCGCTCACCACCACCACGCTGGCCGGCAGCCGCTCCGCGGCCATGGCTTCCCGGGCAATGCCGATCGCGGCGCCCAGATCGAGCCGGGCGGGAAGGGCCGTGGTCCGTTTCACGATCGCGGAGAGCTCGGCCGCGCTGCCCCGGCGGGGCGAGCCGTCGGCGGTGAGCAGCCAGAGCGCGTCTCCCGCCCGGGCGGCGTCGAGAATCGCCAGCGCCGCCCGCTTGAGCCGCTCGACCACCGGGGTCCCCGCGACGGTGGTGGCGCTGGAGAGCGAGTTGTCCAGCACCAGGGTGACCGCGGAGGGCGCGTGGGTGGCCGCCGGGCCGCCGGGAAGGGTAGGCCCCGCGGCGGCGAGCACCAGCGCGGCGATCAGCAGGGTGCGAACGAGCAGGAGGAGCCAGTGCTGGAGGGTGAGCCGGCGATGATGGGCCCGCGCCGTCTCGGCGAGATAGCGGGTGGCGGGAAACATCACCGTGGGGGGCTCCCGCCGGGCGAACAGATGGAGCAGGACCGGAATGCCGGCCGCGAGAAGCCCGAGGAGCACCCACGGCGCGGTGAAGCCGATCACGCGAGTCCGGTGGAACGCACCAGCGCCTGCCGGAGGGCCTGTCCGAACGGCGTGTCCGTGGTCACCCGCTCGTAGGCGATGCCCCGGCGCCGGCAGGCGGAGCGCCACTCCGACACCGCGGCCGCGACGGTGCTGGCGTAGGCCTGCGCCCAGTCGGCGGGACGCAGCACCACCGCCTGGCCCGACTCGGGATCCTCATAGCGCGCCTCGGCGGCACCCCGCAGCTCGACCTCGTCGGGATCCATGATGTGCAGTACGAGCACCTGGTGGCCCCGGTGACGGAGAAAGCGGAGCGCGGTGAGCGCGAGCGGCGGATCGAAGAGCAGATCCGACACGAAGACCACCAGTCCCCGGCGGCGGAGCTGCTCGACCACCCGGCGCAACGCGGGCTCGGCCGCGGTTCCCTTTCCCACGGCCGTGGACTGGAGCTCGCGAAGCAGCAGGTGCCACTGGGTATGCCGGGCCCGGGGGGGCACCAGGGTCCGAACCGCGTCGTCGAAGGTGATCAGACCGGTGGCATCCCGCTGGCGCAGCAGCACCAGCGCGAGGGCCGCCACCAGCCGCTCGGCGTACTGACGCTTGGTCAACCGGGTGCCGGGCTCGCCCGACCAGTCCATCGAGCGGCTGCCGTCGAGCACCAGCATCGCCCGCAGATTGGTTTCCTCTTCGAACTGCTTGACGTAGAGGCGATCGCTGCGGGCCAGCAGCCTCCAGTCGAGGTAGCGGGGCTCGTCCCCGGGCTGGTACATCCGATGCTCGGCGAATTCGACCGAAAACCCGCGGCGGGGAGAGCGGTGCAGGCCGGCCAGGAAGCCCTCGACAATCCCTTCCGTGACGACTTCGAGGCCGCCCAGGCGGGCGACCTCAGCCGGGTCGAGCAGATCGAGCCGGGGTGTGGCGGTGGGACCGACGGCGGCGGGCATGCCCAGCCCAACGTAGAGCCGTGTCACCAGTGAGTCAACGCGGCGGCGCGGGTGTCCGGCGAGGGGGACGAAGCAGCCCGACCGACTCCCGGGCACCGCGGTACAAGTGCCTGTCATCACACGACTTCGTGATTGTGCCACCGGAGGTCGGCGGTGGCACCGCCTGTGCGTGTCCGGGGAACCATGTCACTGACTGCTTTGCTGCTCGGACTCTCGCTGATTTCGCCGGTTGCGCCCGCCCAGACCGATACGGGAAAGGCCGAGAAGCCCAAGCCGGAGGCCAAGGCTCCGGCGCGTCCTGCAAGGAAGCAGCCCCGGATCGACCCGAAGCCGGCGCCCAAGGTCAAGCCGCTGCCCCTGGGTGAACCCAAGCTCAAGCGTCGCAAGCCCGATTAGATTCATCCCTCCCTGATCACTGACCCCTGACCACTGACCACTAACTCCTGAAAACATGAACCTCCGCATCGGCATCTTCGCAGCCGCCGCGCTCAGCGCGCCTCTCTGCGCCCGGGCCCAGGCGCCGGCCGTGACCCGTGCTGCCGGGTCCATCACCGAAGCCGATGTGCGGGCCCGGATCGGGATCATCGCCCACGATTCGATGGGGGGCCGCAACACGCCGAGCCCGGGGCTCACCCGCACCGCGGACTACATCGCGCGGGAGTTCAAGCGGCTGGGGCTCAAGCCCGGCGGCGACGCCGGCAGTTTCCTGATGAAGTACCCGATCCAGCAGCGGAAGCTGCTGGCGGCCCAGTCGTTCGTGAGCTTCGCC
>DATFGC010000404.1:0-8225 GCA_035249765.1 Gemmatimonadales bacterium
GCTCGTCGACCAGCCGGCCCTGGGCGTTGACCGTCAGCTGATACGCCACCGGCTCGGGCATCGGCGGCGCCCCGACGATCCCGGCGGCCACCTGCACGTTCTGCTCCCGGATCGCCCGCACCACCTCGCCCGCGGAGAGCCCCCGGGCCGAGACCTTCTGGGGATCGAGCCAGATCCGCATGGCGTAGTCGCCGCCCCCGAAGATCAGGACCTGGCCCATGCCCGGGATCCGCGCCAGCACGTCCTTGACCTGAAGCAGCGCGTAGTTCCTGAGGTAGACCACGTCGTACCGCTGGTCGGGCGAAACCAGGTGGACCACCATCGTCAGATCCGGAGAGCTCTTGACGGTGGTGACCCCGAGCTGGCGCACTTCCTCCGGCAGGCGCGGAAGCGCCTGGCTCACCCGGTTCTGCACCTGGATCTGGGCCAGGTCCACGTCGGTCCCGATCCGGAATGTCACCGTCAGCGTGAGCACGCCGTCCGAGGTGGACTGGGAGGAGAGGTACAGCATGTTCTCCACCCCGTTGATCTGCTCCTCGAGCGGCGTCGCGACCGCGGCCGAAAGCACCCGGGGATTGGCGCCGGGATACACCGCCCGCACCACGATCGAGGGAGGAACCACCTCGGGATACTCGCTGATCGGCAGCGCGAACATCGCGATCCCGCCGGCCAGAAAGATGACGATGGACAGCACGGCCGCGAAAATCGGGCGGTCGATGAAGAACCGGGAGAAGCGCATCGGTCAGCGCCTCACGATCGCGGTGGCCGAATCGGGAAGCATCGCGGTGACGGTCGGCGTGACCTTCATCCCGGGGCGAACCCGCTGCAGCCCGTTGATCACGATGCGATCGCCGGGCACCAGCCCCCCGGTCACGATCCGGAGGCCGTCGACCAGGCGGCCGATCTGGATCGGCCGGTAATCCACCGTGCTGTCCGGCTTGACGATCAGGACGAACTTCTTGTCCTGGTCGGTGCCGATCGCCCGGTCGAGGATGAGCGTGGCCCGGTAGCGGCCGCTTCCCACCAGCTTCAGGCGGGCGAAGAGCCCGGGGGTGAACAGCCGGTCGCGATTGGAAAACACCGCCCGGGTCCGGATGGTTCCGCTCCGCGAGTCGAGCTGATTGTCCAGGAAGTCCACGTAGCCCCGGTGGGGAAACCCGCCGTTCTCGTTGGCCAGCCCGAGATGCACCGGCGTCTGGGCGACATGGGAGCTCTGCCGCAATCCGGCGCGGGCCAGCGCTCCGTACTTGAGAAAGGTCTGCTCATCGCTGTCGAAATACACATAGATCGGGTCGAGCGAGACCACCGTGGTGAGCAGCGTCGCGCCCGGTGGGCCCGCCTGAACCAGGTTGCCCTCGGTGACCATGGCGTTGCTCACTCGCCCCGCGATCGGCGCGCGCACCCGGGTCCACTCCAGATTGAGCCGGGCCATGGCGACGGCGGCCTCGGCGGCCCGAACCGACGAGCCGCCCTGCGCGGCCGCGCTGACCCGGGCGTCGTATTCCTCCCGTGAGATGGCCTGAACGGTCACCAGACGCTGGGCCCGCTCCACCTCGCGCGCTGCCAGCGCCGCGCCGCTCCGGGCTCGCTCCAGCTCCGCTTCGGCACCCGCGAGGTCCGCTTGGTACGGCCGGGGATCGATCTCGAAGAGCACTTCGCCCTTGCGAACCTCCTTGCCCTCGGCGAACAGCACCCGCCGCAGATAGCCGGAGACCCGCGGGCGAATCTCCACCGCGTCCACCGCCTCGAACCGGCCGGTGAATTCATCCCACTCGGTGATGTCGCGTCCGGCCACATCCGCGACCGTGACCGCGGGTGGGGGTGGAGGCGCGGGCGGCTCGGTGCCGCAACCGGCACCGAGCCCGCTCGCGAACAGAAGACCAAGCACTGCATACCGGCGATGAGTCATTGCATTACCTCGTCCTGAAGCGGACGGTCTCCCGGTCAATGGTGAGGGGCAATCCTTAGAGCTGGAACCGGTAGCTCAGGCCCGCAGTCCACAGGATGTCGGCCTGGGTCTTGTCGAAGCCGAAGCGCTCCAGCTTGTACGCGGCTGCGACCCCCTGGGCGAAGAGTCCCACACCCGAGCGGGTTACGAACTCGAGACCCAGCCCGCCCCGTCCGGCGAACTTGGTAAAGCGGGTGAAGCTGTCGTCCTGGGTGTTGTCGACCGTGACCGCGCCGGCGCCCACCAGGAGGTAGGGGGCGATTCCGCCCGCCGTGGGATACCGGAGCTGGACTTCGCCGCCGTAGAAGTACTGGGTCAGCTTCTGGTTATTGAGTGCTCCGGCCCCGATCCCCTCGACCTCCGACTTCGCGAAGTCGATGGTGCCCCGGACCGCGAAGTACTGGTTGAACTGGAGTCCCACGCCTCCCCCGGCGGTCCAGCCGGTACGCAGTTTGGCGGTTTCGGCCTGGTTCAGGTCGGTCAGAGCGGAGTTGCCACCCCCCTGGCCGAAGACAACGATGGCCGGGCGGGCCCAGGTCGGTCCCTGGGCGATCAGGGTGGCGGGGGCGGCGAGTCCGATCGCGAGTGCGGCGACAGCCTTAGGGGTCAACATCGTACTTCCTCCTGAGTGAAAATCATCCATTAGACGGCTCAACAAACCTACCAGTCGGTACGTAGCGTATATACCGACCGGTAGGTAGGTATGTCAATAGCGGGAAATTCCGCTATATTCCGGCCGGCCGGTCGGTAAGGCTCATCGCAGGGGGGAGGAAATGGAGATCGAGGAAGGAACCGCTTCGGGCTTCGCGACTGGTGAATCAGCCCCGACCGCCGAGGCGAGACAGCGGGAACGGCTCGCGCCGGAAGAGCGTCGAGACAAGCTGCTCGATGCCGCCCTGGCGGTATTCTCGGAGCTCGGCTTCGAGCGGGCGACCCTCAACGACGTGGCCGACCGGGTGGGAGCCACCAAGGGCTGCCTGTATCACTATTTCGAGTCGAAAGAGAAGCTGCTGCTCGAGCTGGTGCGGGAGCGGAAGGGCGCCCATCTGGCCGATTACGAGGAGTTCGTCAATTCGACCGGAGGCTCCCGAGAGCAACGAATCGAGGCTCTGGTTCGGCGAATGTGGCAAGGCCTTCAGGAGCCCGGTCAGATCGAGCTGGCCATCCTGACGCTCAATCAGGTAGCGCGAGTACCCGAGCTGCGGCGCTATCTGGTGGAAGAAGTGATCTCCCAAAAGCAGCAGACCCTGGAACGAGCCCTCGCGACCGCCGGGAGCCGGGACGGGGGCGCGGGCGAAACCAATGCGGCCGAGGTCACCGCGATGGCGGCCGTCATCCCGTGCATGATCCTGGGCGTGGCCATCTGCGAGCACCTGCTCCGGGGCGGCGAGTCCGGCGGATTGACGCCCGAGCAGCTTGGCGAGGCGGTAACCCGGGTCCTCCTGCATGGCGTAAGTTGAGGGCGTAGCGGGTAGCGAAGAGGGAGGGGCCGTTCCTCGTCGTTCTTCGCTGGTCGGTCCGATCTAGAACCTCACCGCCGCACCGAGCCGGAAAGTGCGCGGCGGCACGCGGCCTCGCACGCGACCGTAGTCCCGTTCGAACACTCCCACCGTGGAATTCACCGCCGTCTCGGTGGCCGTCACACTCTGGTCGCCGAGCAGGTTGAAAGCGTCGAGCGCCACCACCACTTCCGTGCCTCGCCCCGAAAAGCCCCGTTCCAGGTGAAGATCGAGCGAGCCCCAGGTCTCGTATCGGTAGGTTCCCCGGGAACGGAGAAACATCCGGCTGCCAATGAGGCTTTCCAGCAGCAGCGGATGCAATGGCACGGTCTCGGACAACCCGGGGTGGTCCCGATTTGATCTGGTGAGGCCGTATTCGGTCACCAGGGTCGAGATCGTCATCGTCGGCGTCACCCGATCGCCCGTCGCCAAGGAGAGGAACACCCCGCCCCGGAACCGGCCGGGCAGGAGCCCGCCGAAGTGAAGCTTGGCCTCGATCTGGCTCTGGTTGGAAAGATCGCCGTAGAAGTTGTATTGCTCGTTGAGCCGTACCCAGGGACCCGGCCCGCCGGTGGAGTAGTCGTCTGGCCCGCTCACCGCGTTGAAGTTTCCCCTGAGAGACGTGAACGTTGCCGAAGCCCCCGCCCACCAGGTCCGGTAGCGGGCATCCACCTGGACCTGTAGCTGCTCGAATCGTCGGGTCGCCTCCGGCACCGTGGTAAGCACGAAGTCGGGGTCATAGCGCAACGCGTCGAGCTGAGCAAAACTCAAACCCGGCGGCAGAATGACCTGGGTGTCCGAGAACGGAGGCAGGAGGAACTGCTTCACCATCTGCCAGACCCGGATGATGTCCTGGTTGGAGAGCGCCAGCCGCTCCATGACCAGGGGCGCTCCCTCCAGGTAAATCGGCACCGGCAACCGGTCCCGCACCACGACGTTTTCGATGATCGTGTAGTTCGAGGCGAGATGCCGGTCGACCAGCGCCGTCTGGTTGTGATTCTTTCGGAAGACGTACGTCACACCGGTCTTCCACCGACCCCCGAAGGTCTTCTCCAGTGACAGCACCGTCTGATCCACGTAGGGCTGCCGGTAGTTCTCCACTCGCCCCACTTGGCTGAGCTGTACCCGCTCGTCCAGCCGAAAGACTCCTGCGGCTGCCAGCGCGTCCCGTTCCTCACCGCTGAACGCGGTGGCCGCGCTCGCCGGCGCCGGCCCCAGGTAGGACCAGTGCTCCTCATCCTGAAAGACGCCGCCCCCCTCGACCCGATCAAACAGCGCAGCGAACATTGACTGGTGGTACCGTCCGAAGTGCGCCTTGGCTACGAGCCCGCCGCGGCGGTCCAGGTCCACCACCAGGCCAAGCCGTGGCTCGAATGCGTTATCGCTCACGGCGGTGAAGCGAGGTCCCGCCACCGGCGTGAGCGCACCCGACCACCACCCGAACCGGATGCCCGGATTGAAGCGCAGCCACGGGGCGAGGCGAATGTGGTCCTGGAGGAACACGGCGCCGTTCACGACCCGGGAATCCACTCGCACCTCGCCGCCCCAGATCGTGCCGATGGTCTTCTCCTTCATCCAGGGGAACGGCGCGCCTGGCCAGGTGGCCGCATTGCCCGGATCGAAGCCGGAACTCGGCCACGGTCGCCAGGTCATCCCTCCATTCCGTGCCCGATGGTACTCCCAGAATCCCAGCGCCCCCTCGCCCCCCAGCTTCATGTCGTGCTCCAGTCCAGCCAGACGGCCGCGCAGCGTCCACATCGCTGAGGCGCCAAGGCTCGACGGCTCCGCAAGCGACCGGAACGGCGCGTTGGAATACCTGGGAGGATTCCCGGTGCTGAAGAGCTCGACTCCCGGCACCTCCTGACCAGCGTACGGCTCCCGGCGCTCCCTGGCCGCATAGCCGCCCAGGCGCAGCTCGAGGGCGCTCCGTTCGGTCCAGCCCCGCTTCCAGGTCACATTGCCGGTGAGATTCCAGTGCCGGAGGCGCTCGGTCGCCTCGGCCGCTTCATAGCCGGATTGCCCGGTCCGGTCGCCACGCTGGAACCGCCCCATCAGACTCGCCAGGAGGAGATCGCGTGCGCCCCCTTTCCAGCTCATTTTTCCAAGCCACCGAAAGTCGTCGAACGCGGGGGGAGTCGGGGTGAACTCTCCGACTCCGCCGGGGAGCCGGTTGAGCACCCGTTCCTCTCCCCGGATCAGGTGACCGAAGAGCGCAAAGTGGAGCCTGTCGCGGATCAGCGGGCCCCGGATCTGCCCGTCCACCTCCTGCCGGCTCGACAGTTCACGGCCGATTTCGCCGGGGATGAGATTCGAGCCATTGAACCGGTGCGATTCGAAGGAGGCACGAATCCCACCCTCCATCCGGTTCCCTCCATTCAGGGTCACCACCTCCACCAGTCCGCCCTGAAAGTTCCCCAGCTCCGCTCCGGCACCGAGCCCGCGCACGTCCAGGCTTTCGATCCAGGTCGGACTGGGCAGGAAGAACACACCCCCCAGGCCGATATGGTTGACCAGGGTCCCGTCGAGGAGATAGGAATTGGCCTGATCCGACGCCCCGCCCCAGATCTGATTCGGACGCGCTCCAGGCGTGAGGTGGATCAGTTGCCGGACGTCGGCCGTGGTGGGCAGGAGGGAGATTTCATCGACACTGAGACGGGTGCCGAGCTCGGTATTGGTGGTGTTGATCCGGAGCGCCGGGGCGCTCGTGACCAGCGAATCCAGCAGAAACGGGACCGGCTGCAGATGAAGGGTGAGCCGGACCATCGCGCCCGGCTCAAGGGCAATCTCTTCAGAGCGCGGGCGATACCCGACTCGACGAATCGTGACCAGGTGCCGGCCGGGAAGGAGATCCGTGATTCGCCACATTCCACTCCCGTCGGTCGTGGTCCGCCGCGGTGGCCCAGCACGAACACCCGCCACGCTGACCTCGGAAAACGCCAGCGGCCTGCCGACGGCATCCAGCACCCGGCCTTCGATCCCGCCCGGAGCCTGGGCCAGAGCCACCGCGGGTAACAGGCTCCCGACCAACAGAAGGGCTCTGGCGGTCATCAGGGCGAAGCTAGCCGCAGAATGGTCGACTCGCCATTGACCAGCTACTTCCTCGGTTCAAGTCTCGGCGGTCGTTTCCCGCGCCGACTTTCTCCCGAAAAAATCGCTGCGTACTCCAGCTCCACCCCCGCATCCATCGCCCGCAGCAGCAGCCCCCCCCGGCTCATGTCGCCCCGCCCTACGAACTGGGACGGAAACGCCAGCCGGTCGCCCAGCACCGGCCGAAGCAAGTCGGCGTACTTGCCGGTCGCGATACTGCCCAGCAGGATGACCCGGTCCGCCGGGCCGAGTGAGGCCGCGATACCGGCGGCATCCCGCTGGAAGGGGGCGGTGTACCTGGAATTCGCGGCATCGATCGCGCAGGCCGCCATCGCTGTGAGGTCAGCCACGGACACCGCGAGCTCCGGCGCCACCAGCCCCCGATCGCTGGTGATGATCCGGATCGCCCCGGGAAACTGCTCGAACCGCCGGGCGTAGGCCAGCTTCCCCCGGAAATAGAGTCCGCTCAGGAAGGAGAACACCTCCCCGATCGGCGCGCCCTCGCTGGAGTGCACCCGCCGGGCCAGCTCGAACTGGGCGTGGGGGGAAAGCAGGATCCGGGCGCGCCGCCCGGAGGTGCTCGCCGGCGAGAGCAGAAACAGGGTTCGGGAAGTCATCGTGACAAGGACGATCCCCAAAGCTCCGGCAAGGACAGTCCGGTTAGATTCGAAGCGCTCACCCGCATGACCACAGGCCCCGGAGACTCATGAACCGAACCGCGCAGCTTCCCGCGCTGGCCCTGGCGGCCTGGCTGCTCACCAACGCGCTTCCCCTCCCGGCCCAGGGGCTGCCCTCCTATTCCTCGATGAATCCCATGGTCCAGCGGCGGAGCGGCCTCGCCACCCTGCCCTGGGTCGAACCGGGGAAGCGCTGGCGGGTGAGCTGGCTCACCGACTATGCCAGCATCATCGAGTACGCCGACCTGCCGGCCGTGCAGTATCTCCAGGACGCCGAGCTGATGCGGCTCGAGCTCACCGCGACCCGGGGGGTCGGATCCAGGGGATTCCTGCTGGTCTCCGGAAGTCTCCAGGGCGCCTACGACGGATTCCTCGACGGCTTTCTCGACTGGTACCATGACCTGACCGGGTTTGAGGTCGCGCCCCGGAAGCTCAGGCCGAGAAACGAATTTGCCTATCAGGTGGCGATCGCCGGCGAGCCGCCCGCCGAATACCACGCTTCCTCAGGATTCCTGGGCGACCTGCGGGTCGGAGCCGGCATGCGGCACTCGCGGCACTGGCTGACCGCCTTCTGGGTCACCCTGCCGACCAGCACCGGCCCGGCCGGCTTCCGCAAGGGGGTGCCGTCCTTCAACGCCACCACCACCCTGCGGAGCGATTTCGGAAACCGGTTCACCTACGAGGGAACCCTGGGGGCGGGGTACACCGCCGACCACGGTGACTTCAGCGCGCTGCAGCAGTCGCTTTTCCTGATGGTCAGCCAGGGGCTCCGGGCCAGGGTCACCGGGCCGCTGCACCTCTACGCCAATCTGATCTACCACTCCGCGCTCTACCACGACACCGGGACCCGGGGACTCGACGCCCGGGAGCTCACCATCGATACCGGCGGGTTTCTCAAGTTCAGGCGCGGTCCGGAGTGGATCCTCGGCCTCACCGAGGACCTGGAGCCCAGCGGCCCCGCGATCGACGTCACCTTCAGGATTGGGGCGCGCTGGTAAAGAGGAACTGCTCCAT
>DATFGC010000405.1:0-2349 GCA_035249765.1 Gemmatimonadales bacterium
GCCGAGATGGTACCCTCGATTGCCGCCACCAGCTTGGGGTCCTCCATCGCCCCGGGCACCCCGAGGGAAAGCGAGAGATCGGTGGGCCCGATCAGTGCGGCGTCCACCCCGGGAACGCTGAGAATCTCGTGGAGATGTTCCACCGCGGCGGCGGTTTCGATCTGCACGATCAGGAAAGTCTCCCGATTGAATGCCTCCAGCGTATCGGCCAGGGGGCCACCCATGAAGCTGGTGTGACCCCGGGCCAGCACGGCGCCCCGGCGCCCCAGCGGCGGGTACTTCATGAATGCGACGCATTCCTCGACTTGGGCTCGGCCGGTAACCCGGGGCAGCATGATGCCCTGGGCGCCGCCGTCCAGTGCCTGGGTCACCTGCGCGTAGGTCAGCTCCGGGATCCGCACCACCGGCGTCACTCCCGCCGCGCGGGCGGCCCGGCTCAGGTCCGCGATAGTCTCCACCGAAAACGGCCCGTGCTCGCTGTCGATCAGCACGAAGTCGAAGCCGGCATTGGCCAGCAGGGTCATGACCGAGGGCTGCCGCAGCTCGACCAGCATGGTGCCGACGACGAGCTGCCCCTGGGCGAGCTTTTCGCGGATCCGGGTGGTAGGGACAATGGACGCTGTCACGTGGTTCCTGGTTCAAGGGGGGCCATCAGCCTTCAGCCATCAGCCTTCAGTCAGCCATCAGCCAGGGCGGAGCGGAGCTGGGCGAAGGCCCGGGCCCGGTGGCTCACCGAGTCCTTTTCCTCGTCGGTCGCCTCGCCGAAGGATTTCTCCAGCTCCTCGCTCCAGAAGAGCGGATCGTACCCGAACCCGCCGCTCCCCGAGGGGGCTTCGAGAATCCGGCCGGCACACATCCCTTCGAAATACTGGGGAATCCCGCCGGGTTTTCGATAAAGCGCCAGGACGCAGCGATAGCGTGCCCGGCGCCGTGGCACCGGCGCGCCGGAGAGCCGGCGCAGCAGGAGCGCGTTGTTGGCGGCGGAGACAACGGCCTCGCTGCCCTGGGCCAGGGCCCAGCGCCGGGAGCGCACCCCCGGCTCTCCGCCCAGGGAAAACACCTCGAGCCCGCTGTCGTCGGCAACCGTCGCCAGTCCGGTCTGCTTGGCGAAATACTCGGCCTTGGCGCGGGCGTTGGCCGCGAAGGAGTCCTGGAGCTCCAGCCGTTCCTCCTCCTGGGTGTAGTGGACCCCTGCGTCGTCGGGAAAGACCACATCGAGTCCGCTGCCGGCCAGCAGCCGCCCGACTTCGCGCTGCTTGTCCGCGCTCCGGGTCGCCACCAGCAGCTTCACCAGCCGAGCGCCTTCCGCTGGAGGTCGAAGAGCCGGGAAATGCCCTGGTGAGCGCTGTCCACCACCAGGTCGAGCTCGGCCCGGGAGAAGGTGCCGTGCTCTCCGGTGCCCTGCACCTCGACAAAGGCATCGGGGGCGCGCATCACGACGTTCGCGTCCACCCCCGCGTCCTTGTCCTCGGTGTAGGCGAGGTCCAGCAGGACCGTGCCGCCCACGATTCCGACCGAGACCGCCGCTACCAGGGAGCCGAACGGTGAGGGCTGCGAGGTCCGGTCGCCCAGCCAGGCGCATGCGTCGGCCAGGGCCACGCAGCCGCCGGTGATCGCGGCGGTACGGGTGCCGCCGTCGGCCTGAAGGACGTCGCAGTCCACCCGGATGGTGTACTCCCCGAATGCCATGGTCCCCATGGCGGCGCGGAGCGAGCGCCCGATCAGCCGCTGAATCTCCTGACTCCTCCCCCCGGGGCCGTGGCGCTCCCGGGGCGTCCGTTCCAGGGTCGCCCGGGGCAGCATGGAATACTCGGCGGTGACCCAGCCTTCGCCCGAGCCCTTCTTGAACGGCGGGGCGCCCTGCTCGACGCTGGCGGTGCAGTGGACCAGGGTCCCGCCGAACCGCACCAGGCAGGACCCCTCGGCATAGGGATTGGCGCCCCGCTCCAGCGCGACCGGACGGAGAGCATCGGTAGATCGTCCATCAGGTCGCGGCACGGCAGCGCTCCACGAGGGCAGTGGTGGAATATCCGGTCACCAACGGGATGGTAACCACCCGGCCGCCGGACGCCTCGACCAGGTCGGCGCCGACGATGCTCTCCCGCGAGTAGTCGCCGCCCTTGACCAGGATGTCGGGGGCGAGCGCAGTGATCAGTGCGAGGGGAGTGGGCTGGTCGAACAATACCACCGCGTCCACCGCGGCGAGGCCTGCAATCACCCGGGCCCGGGCGTGTTGGTCGGCAACGGGCCGGCCACTGCCCTTGGACAGCTCCCGCGCCGACCGGTCGGAATTGACCGCGACCAGGAGCCGGTGTCCCAGCTCCCGGGCGGCTTCCAGGTATTCCACGT
>DATFGC010000406.1:0-5022 GCA_035249765.1 Gemmatimonadales bacterium
CTCGGCCAGGTAGCGGCCGTCGCGGGCTTCGCTCACCACGATGGTCACCTGCCGGCCCCGGTGCTTCCAGAGCAGCGGGAGCAGCGCGTCGTGCCAGAGCAGAAAAACGTGGGGCCGGCCGGCGTCCGCCAGGGCGCGCCAGCGCTCCTCGCCCGAGGTTTCCACGCGCCAGGAGCGCGCCAGGAGGGCGACCAGCGGTCCGGCGAGCAGGGCGGCGGCCCGGGGAGAAACCGGCAGCTTCACCCCAGAAGCTCCGCCGCGATGGCCGCGACCCGGCGGGCCGCGCCCCCGCTACCCAGCCGCTCCCGGACCAGCCGGAGTCCTTCCCGCTGGGCCAGGGTGCCGGGGTCGTCGGGATCGAGCAGCGGCGCGACCCGGCGGGCCAGCCCCTCGGCCGACACATCCCCCTGCAGCAACTCCTCCACCACCGGCCGGCCGGCCACCAGATTGACCAGGCTGATCCAGGGCACCGTCATGAGCCGGCGGGCCAGCCAGGAGCTCAGCGGACTGAGCCGGTACGCCACCACCATGGGTACGTCGGCCAGGGCCGCCTCGAGGGTCGTGGTCCCCGACTTGGCCAGCGCCGCGTCCGTGGCGGCAAACACCGGCTCGGGAGAGCCCCGGTTGACCCGGAAATCTCCGGCGCCGGGATACGACCCCTCCTCGGTGCCGGCCACCACCACGGTGTCGCAGGCTCCCTCGATCAGCAGCCGACGGGCTGCGTCCCGGAACGGAACCCAGTGTCGCTCGATCTCCTGGGTCCGGCTCCCCGGAAACAGACCGAGCACCCGGGCCCGGGCCGGAATCGCCAGCGCGGCACGCCCCGCCGCGCGGGAGGGCGGCGGCGGACGGTCCAGCAGCGGGTGCCCCACGTACTCCGCCGCGATGCCGTGCCCGGCAAAGAACTCCGCTTCGAACGGCAGCACCACCGCGAGCCGGTCCACCGCGGCGGCGAGCCGCCGGGCCCGTCCCGGCCGCCAGGCCCAGAGCTGGGGGGCGATGTAGTAAAGCACTTTTACCCCGTGACGGTGGGCCGCCTCGGCCAGCCGGATGTGAAACCCGGGATAGTCGATCACCACCAGGAGATCGTGGCGGCCCTCCCGGAACTCTTCCTCCAGGGTCCGCAGCAGCCGGTAGTGCGCCGGGATCTTCCCCAGCACTTCGACGAACCCCATGACGGTGTAGCGGCCCATCGGAAAGCGCACCCGGGCCCCTTCCGCCGCCATTCGGGGTCCCCCGAACGCCTCGATCACCGCCCCGGGAAACCGGGCCAGGAGCGCTGAGACCACGGCCGATCCGTGAAGGTCGCCGGAAGGCTCCCCGGCGGAGAGGAAGATGCGGGGTGGAGTGCCTGCCACGAAGTGCTTCAGCGGGCCTGGAAGGCCGTGCTGGGGCGTTGAACCGCTTCGGTGACCGCCAGGGCCAGCGCGAGCGCCGCGCGGCCCTCGGCGCCGGAGACGACGGCTCCCGCGTCCCCCCGAACCGCGCGGAGGAAGCTCTCCAGCTCCAGGGCGAGGGCGTCTGCCCCGGGCGCCTCGAGCGGGACCTGCTCGACGATTTCGGTAAGGGTGCTCCCGCCCGACTCCCGCCACCCGTCCTTGAGCCGCAGGAAGCTCCCCTGCCCCAGGCCGAGATCGAGCGAGAAGTATCCGTTGGGCTGAAAGATCCTGAGGTGGCGGACCCGCTCCCGGGCCACCCGCGAAGCCGTGACATTGGCCACCGCCCCGGAGGCGAATTCGACCCGGGCATTGGCCATGTCGAGGTGGGGCGACAGCACCGCGACCCCGCTGGCCCGGACGTCGCTGACCGGGGCGCCTCCGGTCAGGTGGAGGATCAGGTCGAGGTCGTGGATCATGAGATCGAGCACCACCGCGACATCGGTGCCCCGGGTCTGGAAGGGCGCCAGCCGGTCGCTCTCCAGGTAGCGGGGATCTTCCAGGAAGGGCCGGGCCGCCCGCACCGCGCGGTTGTAGCGCTCCACGTGCCCCACCTGGAGGGGGACACCCTCCCGTTCCGAGGCCGCGACCAGCGCGTCGGCCTCGGCCAGCGACACCGCCAGCGGCTTTTCCATCAGCACGGCCCGCCGGTGGGAGAGCGCCCGGAGGCCCACCTCGGCGTGCACCGAGGTCGGCACCGCCACCGTCACGGCTTCCACGTCGGCGAGCAGAGCGTCGGGGTCGGCGTAGAAGCGGGTGCCGCAGGCCTCGGCCACCGCGCGGCCCTGGGCCGGGTCGATGTCGTGGACGCCCACCAGGGTCGCCAGCGGCGAGGCGGCGAGGTGGCGGGCGTGATGCCGGCCCAGCGCCCCCACGCCGATGACGCCGACCGGGAGCCGGGCCATCAGACCGGGACGCCGCGCTGGCTGCCGGAGACGAACTCGAGGAAGCGCTCGACTTCGGGAAGCGGGGGCAATTCGCTCCGGGCCCGGTCCACGGCCTGGGAGAGGTTGAGTTCGGAGTTGAAAATCAGCCGGTAGATCCGCTTGAGCGCGGTGATGGTGGGGACGGGAAAGTCGGCCCGCTGCAGCCCGATGGTATTGAGCCCGTAGAGCTCGATCGGGTTCCCCACCGCCTTCACGTAGGGGGGAATGTCCTGGTTGACCCGGGAGCAGCCGCCCACGAAGGCGTAGGTGCCGATGGTGCCGAACTGGTGCACCGCCACCAGCCCCGACAGGGTGGCGCGATCCTCGATGGTCACGTGGCCGGCGAGCTGGGTCCCGTTGGCGATGATCACCCCGTCCCCGAGGTGGCAGTCGTGGGCCAGATGGACGTAGCTCATCAGGAAGCAGTCGCTCCCCACCCGGGTCAGCCCGGTGGCGGTGGTGCCCCGGTTGATGGTGGTGTACTCCCGGATGACGGTGCCCTCGCCGACCTCGACCCAGGTCTCCTCGCCGCGGTACTTGAGGTCCTGGGGATCGCCTCCTAACACGCTGCCCTGTCCCACCCGCACCCCGGCCGCCATCCGTACGTTGCGCTCCAGGGTCGCGTGGGGCCCGATGACGCAGTCCGGCCCCACGCTCACCCCGGGCCCGATGATCGCGAAGGGCCCGACCTCGACGCCGGCGGCGAGCTCGGCGTCCCGGTCCACTACCGCGCTGGGATGGATCCGGGGGCTCACCGGTCCACCACCCGGGCCAGCATCTCCGCTTCGGCCACCGCCTGGCCGTCCACGTAGGCCACGCCCTTGAGCCGGCAGGTCTTGCCCCGGAACTGGAGCATCTCCACCTCGGAGCGGAGCTGGTCGCCGGGGACCACCGGGCGGCGGAACTTCACGTTGTCGAGCGACATGAAGTACACCACCTTGTCCTCGGCGCCAGCCAGCTCGTCCATCAGCAGCATCCCGCCGGCCTGGGCCATGGACTCGATGATCAGGACGCCGGGCATCACCGGATGACCGGGAAAATGGCCCTGAAAGAACGGCTCGTTGATGGTGACGTTCTTGATGCCCACCACCCGCCGGCGGGGCTCCAGCTCGAGAATCCGGTCCACCATCACGAACGGATAGCGGTGGGGGATGACCTCGAGAATCCGGTTGATGTCGAGGATCCGCCCGCCGCTGCGCTCGGCGGTGCGGGAGATCATCCGCGCCACCGCGACATTGCCCTGGTGGCTGGGGCGGTTGGCCACCACGTGGGCCCTTACCCGCCCGCCCACCAGGGCGAGATCGCCCAGGATGTCGCCCGCCTTGTGGCGGACGAACTCGTCGGGCCAGCGCAGCGGGCCGCCCATCAGCTCGGTCTCCGAGAGCACCACGGCGGAGTCCATCGAGCCGCCCTTGAGCAGGCCCCGGTCCTTGAGGGCGTCCACCTCGTGGGTGAATCCGAAAGTGCGGGCCCGGGCCAGGTCCTTTCGGAAGCTGTCGCCGGTGATGTCCCAGCAGCCGGTCTGCCGCCCGATCAGCGGGTGGCTCCATTCGATCGTAGTGGTGAGCCGGAGTCCCTCCGCCGGCGACACCACATAGCTCGATTCGCCCTCGGCAATGGTGAACGGGCGGGTGATCCGGTAGGTGGTCGGGTCGCCCGGGAGGGTGCGGATGCCGGCCGAGTCCAGCGCGTCCAGCCAGGGCTGGAACGATCCGTCCAGGATGGGCGGCTCGGGTCCGTCGAGCTCGATGACCAGGTCATCCAGATCGAGCGCCATGACCGCGGCGAGGAGGTGCTCCACCGTGTGGATGGTGGTGTCGCCCCGGCCGATGGCGGTGCGCCGCTCGGTGGCCTCCACTTCGGCCACCCGGGCCGGCACTTCGGGCTGGGCGGGGAGATCGCTGCGCCGGAAGCGCACGCCCTGCTCCGCCTCCCCGGGTTGCAGCGACACCCGCGTGGTCGCGCCGGTGTGCAACCCGACGCCCGACAGCTCCGCCACCCGCTCGATGGTCCGTCTAGGCATTGCCGCTCCGGGTTTGCACCAGCGCTTCCAGCTCATCGGTAATCCGGCTCAGCCGGTACATCGCCGCCTGGGCCCGGAGAAATTCCCGGTGGGGACGGGCGGGAAATCCGCTCACGTCGCTGCCCGCGGCGACCGCCGCGATGACCCCCGACTTGGCGCCGATCCGGGCCCGGTCGCCGATCCGGAAGTGCCCTCCGATCGCGGCGTGGCCGGCCACCACGACGCCCCGCCCCAGCTCGGCGCTGCCGGCCAGCACCACCCCGCCCATGAGCAGGCAGCCCTCGCCCAGGCGCGCGTTATGTCCGATGTGCACCAGGTTGTCGATCCGGGTTCCCGCGCCGATCACGGTGTCGTCGATGCTGCCGCGGTCGATGCAGCTGTTGGCGCCCACGTCCACATCGTCGCCCAGCACACACCCGCCGACATGGGGAATCCGCTGATGTCCCTCCGGGCCTGAAATGTAGCCGAACCCGGTTCCGCCCAGCACCGCGCCCGGCTTGATCACGCAGCGGCGCCCGATCCGGGTGCCCCGGCAGCACACCACGTGGGCGCCCAGCTCGCTGTCGTCTCCCACCGTGACGCCGTCTTCCAGCACCACGCCCGGACCCAGCCGCACCCGGTCGCCCAGCACCACGCC
>DATFGC010000407.1:0-3014 GCA_035249765.1 Gemmatimonadales bacterium
ATCGGGCGGATCGACCTGGACAGCAGCCAGGTCGAAGGGGTCTGGCATCGGCTCGCCAGCTATCCCTCGGGGCAGCTCCGGACCGCCGGACGGCGGGTGCTCTGGGAGCAGATTGCCGCCATGGTGCCGCCCCAGTCGAAGGTGTTCGGCGAGACCCCCTGGAAGCACTATTCCACCCTGCTGATCTTCGACTCCACTTTCGGGGGCGGGAGCGCGCTGGAGCATCAAAATTCCCACGTCGGCATCTACAACCCCCAGTTCATCGGCACCGCCCTCCTGGCCTCGATCACGGCGCACGAGATCTTCCACGCCTGGAACGTGAAGCGCCTGCGGCCGGCCGAGCTGGTGCCCTACCGGTACGATCAGCCCCAGCCGACCACCCTACTCTGGGTCAGTGAGGGCGTCACCGATTACTACGCCGACCTGGCGCTGGTGCGAGGGGGGATCATCGACTCGACGGTGTTCCTGGCGGTGACCGAGGGCAAGCGGGAGCACACCGACCAGACCGTCCCGGTCGCCCTGGAAGACGCCTCCCTCACGACCTGGATCGATCCGACCGACGGCACCGGGGACATCTACTACGACAAGGGCTCGCTGGCGGGGCTGCTGCTCGACATCCTGATCCGGGATGGGAGCGACAACCGGCGCTCGCTCGACGACGTGATGCGCGGGCTCTATCAGAGCACCTTCAAGCGCGGCAAGGGCTTCACCACCGCCGAGTGGTGGGCCGAGGTGAGCCGGGCGGCGGGAGGACGCTCCTTCACCGAGTTCTCCCAGAAGTACATCGACGGCCGGGAGCCTTTCCCCTGGAATACCGTCGGGGTGCTGGCGGGGATCCGGCTCCACTCGGACACCACCCGGGAGCTGCGGCTGGGGGTGAACACCCTCTCCGACAGCTCCCGGGTGTTCGTGACCGCGGTGGCCCGGGGGAGTGCCGCGGACGATGCCGGCATCGAGCCGGGGGACCAGCTGCTCCGGGTGGGGGCGATCGAGGTCAAGGACGAGAACTTCGCGCCCCAGTTCAGGGCCCGCTACGACAGCCTGGTGGGCACCACTATCCCGGTGGTGGTCCTGCGGAACAATGCCGAACGGACGGTGCAGATGCAGGTCCGCCGGGAGACGATCGTGGTAACACGCCTGCAGTGGGACCGGGCGGCCAGCGCCAAAGCGGCGCGGATTCGGAGCGGAATTTTGAAGGGGGAGACTGGGGGGTGAGTGGTCAGTGGTCAGTGGTCAGTGGTCAAGGTCTTCCCCTGATCACTGACCACTGATCACTGCCCACTCCCTACTCCTGCATCTTCCGAGCGGCCGCCTCCTGCACCGCCAGCGCCAGCAGCTGACGCTGGGTGGTGCCGCGGCGGAGCAGGTCGAGCGCCGCGGTCATCTGGGGGTCCTGCGGGATTCCCCGGCGCAGCCAGGTCGAGTCCCCGAAGGCGAGGATGGTGAACCGCTCCTCGATATTGCGGTCGATTACCGGACGGGCGGCGTCGAACTGGGCCCGGGTGACCGGGACCTTGGCCTTCATCAGCCGGTTGAAGAACTCGTCGCGCATCTCCTGGGTGACCACGAAGTCGCGCTTCAGGCTCCCCTTAGACTCCAGGGCATAGTTGTAGAGCGTCACGTACCAGGTGCGGAAGTCCTGGGCCAGGGCCCGGGCCAGCTCGCGCTCGGCGGCCGTGGCCGAGTCGGGCGGGACCACCACGTCGGGGGTGATGCCGCCGCCGCCCAGGATTTTGCGTCCCGCGTCCGACTTGAAGACCGGGCGGGCTTTCACGGTGTCGCCCGCGACCGAATCCCGGGCGTATTCCACGAACCGGTCGTCTCCCAGCCGGT
The DNA here is from genome assembly GCA_035249765.1 of Gemmatimonadales bacterium. Taxonomy (GTDB): domain Bacteria; phylum Gemmatimonadota; class Gemmatimonadetes; order Gemmatimonadales; family GWC2-71-9; genus JABFSM01. The sequence goes on from DATFGC010000407.1 coordinate 1,834, forward strand.
CGTGCTCGGCCTGGATCGAGCGGCCGCTCGGGGTGTACCACTTGCCGGTGGTGAGCTTGATGTACCAGCCGCCCTCCATCGGGAAGAGAGTCTGCACCAGGCCCTTGCCGAAGGAGGTGGTGCCGACCACCAGGCTCCGGTCGTGGTCCTGGAGCGCTCCGGCCACGATCTCGGAGGCCGAGGCGCTGGCGCCGTCCACCATCACTACAATCGGCATCGAGTCGATGACCGAGGGCCGGCTGGCGGTGGCGACCTCGGGGGTCTTGCCGCGGTGGCGCACCACGACGATTTCCTGACCCGGCGTGAGGAAGAGGTCGCTGATGTCCAGCGCCTGGTCGAGCGAGCCGCCGCCGTTGCCGCGCAGATCGAGGATGAAACTCCGGGCCCCCCGGCGCCTGAGGTCGAGCAGCGCCTTGGCCACGTCCTCCGCGGCCGAGTCGTTGAAGCTCTGGAGCGGGATGTAGCCGACCCCGTTGTCGAGCACCAGCGAATAGGGCACCGCGGGAACCCGGATCACCGCCCGGGTGAACCGTCCCCGGATCGGCTGGGCCACCCCGGCGCGCTGGAACACGACATCCACCTTGGTGCCGGGCTGTCCCACCAGCCGGCCGGAGACCTGGTCGAGCCGGAGGCCCACCACCGGCACCGAATCCACCGCCATGATGTGATCGCCGGGCTGCACCCCGCCGGCTTCGGCGGGACTGTTGGGGAAGACCCGGGCCACCACGATCTGGTCGTCCTGGGGCTCGATCTGCATGCCCAGGCCGCCGTAGTTGTTCCGCAGGGTGTTGCGCTGGAAGGAGGCGATCTCCTCGGGCGAATACAGCTCGGCGTAGGGGTCCTTGAGGTTCTTGATCAGCCCCCGGGCCGCCTTTTCGTAGATCGCATTGCGGGAGAGCGAGTCTACCGCGTTGTCCTCGATGCGCTGCAGCACCTGCGCGAAGAGGCGGGCGGCGTCCGCCCTCTCGCCGCTCTGCCTGATGAAGGCTCCGGCGGCCAGCGGGAGCAGCAGGAGGGCTCCCCCGATCGCTATCGAACGCATGCGCATGCCACGGCTCCCTTGCCACAGGACGAAGCCGCGACGGACACCGGAATGGCGCCGTCGCGGGGGTCAATAATCAGACAGCAGCTCCTGTACTTACGTTAATCGCGGGCGGGGGGATTCGCTACCTTGAGCCTTC
>DATFGC010000408.1:0-8314 GCA_035249765.1 Gemmatimonadales bacterium
CGACCTCGTGGTCCGGCTGCTCGCCAAGGATCCGGCCCAGCGGCCTGCCGACGCCGCGGAGCTGGTGCGGCTGCTCTCCGACCTCTCCTGACCACCGGGCCATGCCGCCGGTGATGCCGCCGCCGCTTCGCCCCGCGCTCCGTCCTCTCGCCATCAGCTTCATCCCCGAGATTGCCGGTGCCACCGCCGCCCAATGGTCTGAGCTGGAGGAGCGCATCGCGCAGGCCCTGGCCGCCCGCCCCGCCGCCGTGCGGCGGCAGCTCGGGCTCTTCGTCCGGGTGCTCGAGGCGGCATCCCGGATCCGCTATCGCGCCGGACTGGCGGCGCTCGATTCCGGACGCCGCACCGCCCTGCTCGAGGCCTTCGCCGGATCGCCCCTGCTGTTGTTTCGCCGGGGAATCTGGGGACTTCGCACCCTGGTCATGCTCGGCTGGTATACCCAGCCTTCGGTCGTGAGCGCGCTGGGCTACCGCGCCTCCCCGGCCGGCTGGGAGGCGCGCCGATGAACGTGGCGCGCTGCGATGTCGCGATCATCGGATCCGGCGCCGGGGGCGGTACCGCCGCGCTGGCACTCGCCCCCCTGGTCGCCGAAGGCAAGCGGGTGCTGGTCCTGGAGCGCGGTCCCCGGTTCCGCGATGGCGACTTCACCGGCCGGGAGCTGGAGATGGCCGGTGCGCTCTACGCCGACGAAGGGGGGTTCCTCACCCGCGACGAAACCATGACCCTGGCCTTCGCGCGCGGCTACGGAGGATCCACTCTGGTGTACACCGGCACCTCGCTGGTCGCGCCGGCGCGGGTCATCCGCGGCTGGGGTGTTCCCGGGATAGAGCCCGAGGATCTGGCCCGGCGCTCCGGGAAATACATGGAGCAGAACAACGTCCATCTGCTCGACCCCGCTCTCCAGAACGACAACAACCGGCTCTTCGCCGTCGGGGCGGCCCGGGCGGGATTCCACCCCGAGCAATTCCCCCTCAACCTCCGCGGCTGTCTGGGGTCGAGTCTCTGCAATCTCGGCTGCCCCAACAACGCCAAGCAGGGTACCAACCGGGTCCAGCTGCCCGCCGCCGAGCGCCAGGGAGTCCAGGTGGTGACCCGCGCCGAAGTCACCCGCATCGAAGAGCGGCGGCTCCGCGTGCGGGTGTCGCCGCGCCCTCCCGGCGGGAAGGGAGAGGAGCCGGAGTGGGCCCCGGGGGAATACCTCGTGGAGGCCGCTCATGTGGTGCTCGCCGGCGGGGTCATGGGCACGGTGCCGCTCCTGCTGGGCAGCGGGCTTCCCGGCCTGTCTCGTCGCACCGGAGAGGGATTCACCTGCCACCCCGCTCACATTCTGGTCGGCGAGCATCCCGCGCCGATCAGCAACGATGTGGGGCATCCCAAGAGCTGGTTCGTGGATCGCGCGGCCGAAGACGGGTTCGTGCTCGAAACCTGTATGTACTTCCCCTTCATCACCGCGAAGAATCTGACCGGGTTCGGCGCTCCCCATAGCGCGCTGATGCGGGCCTTTCCAAGGCTCCAGATGATCCTGGTCCTGGCCTGCGATCATGCCGTGCCGGGCAACCGGATCACCGTGGATCGGCATGGTGCGCCGGTCGCGCATTACACCTTCACCCGGCCGGTCATCGAATCCATGGTGCGGGCCACCCGGGCATCGGCCCGGATCTTCTTCGCGGCAGGGGCGATCCGGGTGCATGCTCCCTCGGCCGATCCGCCGCTGGTGGAGGCCTCGGAGACCGACCGGCTCGAGGAGCGCATCCACGCCCGTCATTTCCTCTCCGGAAGGATCTCGATTTCGGCGGCGCATCTCATGGGCGGCTGCGGCATGGGAACCGACCCGGGCCATTCGGTCACCGATGACCGGGGGCGGGTCCACGGATATCCCTGGCTCCGGGTGGCCGACGCCAGCCTCTTCCCCGACTCGCTGGAGATCAATCCCTACCTTACCATCATGGCGCTGGCGGACCGGGTAGCCGAGGGATTGCTGGGCGATGTCGGGAAAGGGGCGCCATGAAGCTCAGCGGGAGCGAGATCGTGGTGCGGGCCCTCCAGGACGAAGGGATCCGGTTCACCTTCGGCATTCCCGGCACCCATAACATCGAGCTCTACGACGCCCTGGCCGATTCGGCGAGCATCCGGCCCGTGCTGGTGACCGACGAGCAGAGCGCGGGGTTCATGGCCGATGGACTCTGGCGCGCTTCCGGCTCGCTGGGCTGCGTGAACCTGGTGCCCGGCGCGGGCCTTACCCATGCGCTCTCGGGTATCGCCGAAGCCTTCATGGATGGAGTCCCAATGCTGGTGCTGGGCTGCGGCATCCGGCGGGAAACCCGGCACGCCTATCAGCTCCACGACATCGATCAGCTCGCCATCGTGAAGCCGGTGACCAAGGGCGTGGTCCGCCCGGCAACGGGCCGCGACCTCTATCCCGCCATCCGCTCGGCCTGCGCTCTCGCCCGGGCGGGAACTCCCGGACCGGTGATGGTCGAAGTCTCGGTCGACCTGTATCTCACCCGCCACGACGTGTCCCCGGCAGAGTGGGCCCCGCCCGAGGCGCCGGCTCCTCCCTCCGCCGGACCGGAGCAGGTTCAACGCGCCGCGGCCATGCTCTCGGAACCCGGCGTCCGGCCGCTGCTCTACGCGGGGCTCGGGGCCCAGGGTGCGACCGCCGAGCTGCTGGAACTGGCCGAGCGGCTGGAGGCGCCGGTGGCGACTACGATCCAGGGAAAGGGCGTCTACCCCGAATCGCATCCTCTGTTTCTCTGGAATGGTCTGGGCGCCGCTGCGCCGCCCTTCGTGCGCGCCGTCACCGCAGAGCGCAACCTGATGCTGGCGATCGGCTGCCGTTTCAGCGAGGTCGGTACCGGGAGCTATGGATTCACTCCCCCGGGCCCGCTCATCCACGTCGACATCAATCCCGAGGTCCTGAGCCGGAACTTCCCCGCCGAGCTGGCGATAGCGTCCGATGCCAAGGCGTTCCTCCAGGCTCTTCTCGCCGGGCTTCACCAGCCGTCCAGCCGTCCTGCCGTCCAGCCACCTGACGGCGAGCTTCGCCAGTACATTGCGGCCGGACATTCCGCCGTCCGCCGCGGGTGGCGGGAGCACGCGAGCACCAGCCGGGTCTCGCCCGCATTCCTGCTCGACGCGATCCATCGCCGGTTCGGTCCGGAGACCATCTTCACGACCGACAGCGGAAACGGAACCTTTCTCGCCATGGAGTGCCTCCGGCTCGACCGGCCCGGGCGGTTCCTCGCGCCGGTGGACTACTCCTGCATGGGATACTCGGTGCCCGCAGCGGTGGGAGCCAAACTTGGCGCTCCCCATGCGCCGGTGGTCGCCCTGGCAGGTGACGGCGCCTTCCTGATGACCGGCCTCGAGCTGCTCACCGCGGCCAGCCAGGGCGTGCCGATTGCCGTGATCGTGCTGCGCGATCGCGAGCTGGCCCAGATCGCCCAGTTCCAGTCCACCGCGTTCGGACGCCGGATGGCGAGCGTGCTCCCCGATTACCACGCGGGCAGCATCGCCGAAGCCCTCGGCGTGGAGTGGCTGCGTCTGGATCACGATTCGGAAGTGGAGGAGGTGGTGGCCGCGGCCCATGCCACCGTCTCGGCGGGACGGCCGGTGCTGGTGGATGCCGCGGTGGATTATTCGGCGAAGACCTGGTTTACCCGTGGGGTGGTGAAGACCATGCTGCTCCGGCTCCCCTGGCCCGACCGGTTGCGCTTCGTCGCCCGGGCTCTCCTCAGGAGATTGTCACCCTGAGCCAGCTTCCACCCTGAGCGAAGCCGGCGTCCTGAGCAAAGCGAAGGAGAAGGGGCCAATCTCCACCCACTCCAATCAGCCCCGGAAAATCCCCACCGACTCGGTGAATTTCACTGCGGCGTTGGCGAGATGCTGGGCCGAGGCGGTGATCTCCTCGGTAGACGCGTTGAGCTCTTCGGTAGACGCGGCGATCTGTTCGGCCGCGGCGGCGAAGTCTTCGGTGCCGGTGGCCAGCTCCCGGGTCCGGCTGGCAATCCCGTCAATCAGTTCCCGCACCTCGGACGCGGCGTGGGATACGTTCCGGGTCCATGCGTCGACCGCATCGGCTTCCGCCGATACGATGCGGAGTCCTTCCACCGCTTCCCGCGCCGCATCCCGGGCCTGGAGCCCGCCCCGCCCCAGCCGGAGCAGCCGCTCCCGCGCGGTGCTTACCCGCCCCGCGATGACCCGGACGGTGTCGCTGGTGGCGGTGGCCGCCGAAGAGGCCTGCCCGGAAAGCTTCCGCACCTCGTCCGCGACGGTCGCGAATCCGTGTCCTTCCCCGCCGGCGCGGGCGGCCTCGATGGAGGCGTTGAGCGCCAGAATCCTGGTCTGCTTGGCCACGGTCCGGGCCTGATCCACGAAGCGCTCCAGCTCGCTGGAGGCCTCGCTGAGCGCTTCGGCCTCTTCGGTACCCAGGGCCACTTCCTCGGCCAGGCGATCCAGCGCCTCCACGCTGGCCCCCAGCCGCTCCCGGTGGGAGCGCGCCAGCGCGGCCAGCGCGGCGTTCCGCTCCACCGCTTGCTGGGCTCCTCCTGCTACCCCCTCGGCGATCGCCAGGATCCGCGCGGCGTCGTCGGCCACCGCCCGGACCAGCGCGGCCTGCGCGATGGCGCGATCGGTCAGCTCGGCCGTGGTGCCGGCCACTTCCTCGGTGGAGGACACCATCTGCTGGGTGGCGGAGGAGATCTCCTCGGCCAGGGCGGCGGAATCGGTGGCCGCGTTCCGGATGGCGCCCACCAGCCGGTTGAGCTCCCGCACCATGCGGCCCAGGCCTTCGGTCACCGCGCCGCCGCCCACCCGGGCGATGTCGTCCTTGGTCACGCCCAGGTCGCCGTCGGCCACCCGGAGGGTGATGGAGGTCACCGCCGCGAGCGGCTGAATGATGGTGCGCTCCAGCCACGACAGCGCGATCGAGATGATCAGCAGGCAGAGCAGCGCGAAGGCGGCGAGCTGGTACTCGAGCGGCCAGTCCACCGCTCCGGAGAGGAAGAACCACACCACCAGGGTGAGCGCGGCCGTCGAGATGGCGCCGCCGGCCTGAACGGCCCGGCTCAGGGGATTTCGGAAGAGGGCCATGAGGCGAAGGATAGTATAGATTTCCCCCATGAGCGAACCGACCGAAGGCCATTACCGCCCCGGCGCGGTCGAGGCGAAATGGCAGGCGCGCTGGGCCGAGCGGGGAACCAACGCACCCGACCTGGACCGGGCCCCGAACCCGTTCTACAACCTGATGATGTTCCCCTATCCCTCCGCCGAGGGACTCCACGTGGGGAACTTCTTCGCCTTTACCGGCGCCGACGTATACGGACGGTTCAAGCGGCTTCAGGGTCACCAGGTGTTCGAGCCGATCGGCTACGACGCCTTCGGCATCCACAGCGAGAATTTCGCAATCAAGATCGGCACCCACCCCGCCGAGCTGATCCCCCGGAACATCGCCAATTTCCGCCGGCAGCTCACCACCCTGGGCGGGATGTTCGACTGGCGGCACGAGCTGGCCACTACCGACCCCGGCTACTACAAGTGGACCCAGTGGCTTTTCCTCCAGCTCTACCATGCCGGGCTGGCCTACAAGAAGAAGGCGGCGGTCAACTGGTGCCCCAGGGATAAGACGGTGCTGGCCAACGAGCAGGTCATTGACGGCGCCTGCGAGCGCTGCGGCACCCAGGTGGAGCAGCGGCTGCTGGAGCAATGGTTCTTCCGGATTACCGACTACGCCGAGCGGCTGCTCGCCAACCTCGACGACCCGGCCAAGATGGACTGGTCGGCCTCGACCACGACCGCCCAGCGCAACTGGATCGGGCGGAGCGAGGGCGCCGAGATCGAGTTCGCCACCGATGCCGGACCGCTCCGGGTGTTCACCACCCGTCCCGATACCCTGTTCGGGGCGACCTTCATGGTACTGGCGCCCGAGCATCCGCTGGTCGAGGCGCTGACCACGCCTGCCGCGCGTCCGGCAGTGGAAGACTACCGGAAGGCCGCGGCGGCCAAGGGTGTCGTGGCCCGGAAGGTCGGCGACAAGGACAAGAGCGGTGTGGCGACCGGCGGATTCGCGCTGAATCCCGCGACCGGAGAGCGGATCCCGGTGTGGGTCGCGGACTACGTGCTGATGGAGTACGGCACCGGCGCCATCATGGCGGTGCCCGGACACGATGCGCGCGACTTTGCCTTCGCCACCCGCTACCGGCTTCCCATCGTGCGGGTGCTGGCGGGACGGGGAGAGACCGGCGCGACGCCGCTCCCCGAAGCCGCCACCGAGACCGACGGCTTCCGCCTGGTGAACTCGGGGCGCTTCTCGGAGCTCCCTGCCGCCGAAGGCCTTGCCGCCGTGGTGGCGTGGCTCGAGGCCGAAGGCAAGGGGAAAGGGGTGGTGCAGTACCGGCTCTACGACTGGTGCATCTCCCGGCAGCGGTACTGGGGACCGCCCATCCCCATCGTGTATTGCGACGGCTGCGGGGTGGTGCCGGTTCCGGAAGCCGATCTCCCGGTCCGGCTCCCCATTATCGAGGACTTCCGCCCCGATGATTCGGGAGTATCCCCGCTGGCCCGGCACGAGGAATGGTCGGTGGTGGCCTGTCCTGCCTGCGGCGGGCGAGCGCAGCGGGAAACCGATGTCTCCGACACCTTCCTCGATTCGGCCTGGTACTACCTCCGCTATCTCTCCACCGAGTTCGACGATCGCGCCTTCGATCCGGCCCGGGTGACCCGCTGGCTGCCGGTGGCCAGCTACATCGGCGGCAACGAGCACGCGGTGCTCCATCTGCTCTACAGCCGGTTCATCGCGATGGTGCTGCATGACCAGGGACGGCTCCACTTCGAGGAGCCGTTCCGGAAGTTCCGGGCCCACGGCACCATCGTGAAGGACGGCGCCAAGATGTCGAAGTCGAAGGGCAACGTGGTGGTCCCCGACCAGTACATCTCCCGCTGGGGCGCCGACACCTTCCGCACCTATCTGATGTTCCTCGGGCCCTACGAAGAGGGCGGCGACTTCCGGGATGAGGGGCTGGCCGGCCCCCGCCGGTTCCTCGACAAGGTGTGGGAGCTGGTGGATCAGGCGGAGCGGCGCACCCTGGTGGGCAGCGAGCTCCACCAGAGCATCGTGATCAAGTGGAACCAGACCAAGAAGCGGGTGACCGAGGGCCTGGAAGCCCTCTCCTACAACACCGCGATCGCTGCGCAGATGGAGCTGCTCAACGCCATGCGCGCCGTCAACTGCAGCGAGCGCCGGATCGTCAAGGAAATGCTCCAGATGCTGGCCCCCTTCGCGCCCCATTTCGCGGAGGAGTGCTGGGAGCGGCTGGGGGCGACTACCTCGATCTTCGACTCCCCCTGGCCGGAGTGGGACGAGGCGCTCACCGTCGAGCAGACCATGGAGATCCCGGTGCAGGTCAACGGGAAGACCCGGTCGAGGGTCCAGGTGCCCCGGGGAGCGGGCGAGAGCATGGTGCTGGCCGCGGCGCTGCGGGATCCGGCAGTGGCGAAGTTCGCCAACGGACAGGAGCCGGCCAAGGTGATCTACGTGCAGGATCGCCTGATCAATCTGGTCCTGACCTCGTAGAGCCGCCGGACTCCTCCCGTATCAGGGAACGGCCGACTTCAGGAGCTCCTCCAGCCGGGCATCGTGCTCCTGCATCCCGGCCTTGGCCATCGCTTTCTGGAGCTCCCGCAGCCGGTCCTGCTGCTGCTGGGTCAGCGTGTTCTTGATGCGGATCAACAGCTGCAGCTGAGCACGCTTCATTTCACGCTCCAGCTGCATGACCCGGTCCGCCCGCGCCAGCGCCGCCGCTTCGTCCACCCGCAATGCTTCCATTGTTCTCAGCAGCTCCTGGTGCCGCTCCGCCATCTCGAGCTGGCGCTCGAGGATCTCACCTTGCGCGGCCTTGATGGCATTGACGATGGAGGTTCGCTGAGCCGCCTGCAGCGCGAGGTCGGCGGCGAACTTGAGTACCAGCTGGGGATCGAACAGGTGCCTCGCCAGGGGATCCTCGTTGGACTTGACGCCTTGGGCCGGGGCGGTCGCGGCCAGCGTCACCAGGGCGAACAGCGGAAGCAGAACGCTTCGTTTCATGAGCGGGGACTCCTTGCGGTGGTCGACGGGCCGAAGGCTCCGCCGGTGTCGAGGGACTTGAGCGGAGAGCCTGCGGGGGCTTCGTCGATCCGGGAAACCTCGGGAGCCAGACCGGGCACCGGGTCGGGCAAGAGAAATTCGGTCGGGCTTCGCCAGCTCATGACCTGGCGGGCCAGCTCGAGCTCCGCCCGCCGGGTCCCGGACCGGCGGAACGAAGCGGCCATGACCACCAGG
>DATFGC010000409.1:0-23996 GCA_035249765.1 Gemmatimonadales bacterium
GAGTCCATGATAGCGAAGAGCGAGTAGCGAAGAGCGAAGAGGTCGTTCCTCTTCCCTCCTCGCGATTCGCTACTCCCTCCCTATTCCCGAGTTACTGATGCGCGCTTTCATGCTGCTGTTTCTGGCGACCCCCGTCCTCGCCCAACCCCCTCGTCCCGCCCTCACAGTGCCCTGGATCATGCGCGGCCCGGAGAACAGCGGCCGGGAGCCGTCCAGCGTCCGGTGGAGCCCGGATGGCCAGTGGATCCATTTCCAGTGGCTCCCGCCCGGCACCAACTGGCAGGAAAGCCTCAAGCCCTACCGGGTGCGGGCGGTTCCCGGCGCCGTGCCCGAGGCCCTCTCCCGTGCCGCGGCCGATTCCCTCGCGCCGATGGTGGCCGACGGGCCGGTCTCACCCGATGGGCGGCGGCGGGTGGTGGCGGTAGCGGGCGACCTCTATCTGGTCGAGCTGCCCCGGGGTGAGGTGCGCCGGCTCACCACGACGCCCTCGCTCACCGAATCGGATCCCTCCTTCGACCGGGAAGGGCGGCGGGTGTTCTTCCGGCGGGACAACAACGCCTTCGCCCTGGATATCGTGCAGGGGGGGGTGCAGCAGCTCACCGATATCCGGAGCGACTCCGCTCCCGCGGAGCCCGGGCCGGCCACCGGCGCGCGCGCGTTCCTGGAGCGGGAACAGCAGGCCCTGATCGCCGCGATGCGGGACCGCAAGCGCCGGGACAGCGTGGCGAAAGCGGAGCGGGAAGCCCGCGAGGCGGGACGCCCCAAGCCCTTCTATCTGGCCCGGGGCGAGCGGGTCCGCGAGCTCGAGCCCTCACCGGACGGCCGGACGGTGCTGGTGCACCTCTCGACCGCCGCGACCGGGGCCCGGAGCGAGAAAGTCCCCAACTACGTCACCCTGACCGGATTCACCGAGGAGCTTCCGGCCCGGATCAAGGTCGGTGATGCCCAGGAGCGGGAACGGCTCGGCGTGCTCACGGTCGGCACCGGCGCGGTGAAGTTCATCCGGCCGGTCCCGGGCGACAGCGGCGACATCTACGGCAATCTCTCCATCGCGGGATGGAACGACGCCGGCACCAGCGCGCTGGTATTCGCCTGGACCCGCGACTACACCGCGCGCCATCTGGTCCGGGTCGACGACTCCGCCCGGATCCGCCCGCTCGATGTGCTGCGTGATACCGCATGGGTCGGCGGTCCCTGCGACGGGTGCGGCGGATGGCTTCCCGGCGACGCCGGCGTGTGGCTGGTGTCGGAGGCCGATGGCTATGCCCACCTCTACACCATGTCCGGCGACGGAACGAACCGGCGCCAGCACACCCGCGGGAAGTGGGAAGTCCTTTCCGCTCAGCTCACCCCCGACCGGACCCGCTGGCTGCTGCACACCAGCGAGCCTTCCCCCTACGAGCGCCACGCCTATCTGCTGCCGGTCGGCGCGGCGGTTTCCAACCGTCCCACCGCCCTACCGTCCTCCCGCCTGACAACCGACGTCGGCGGCCACACCGTCACCCTCTCCCCCGACGGGACCCGCCTCGCGGATGTGTTCTCGACCGCCAACCGTCCGCCCGAGCTCTTCCTCCAGGCGGCGCGAGCCGGCGGGCCCCGAAGCCAGCTCACCACCTCGCCGACCGCGGAATGGCTTCGCTATCCCTGGATCGTGCCCGAAATCGTCAACGTCCCCGCGTCCGACGGGGTGGCGGTGCCGGCGCGGATCTACCGTCCCGCCGACGTGGGGGCGCGCCCCAATGGCGCGGCGGTGATCTTCGTGCACGGAGCCGGGTACCTGCACAACGTCCACAATTACTGGTCGAGCTACTTCCGCGAGTACCAGTTCCACCACCTGCTGGCCTCGCGCGGTTTCGTGGTGCTGGACCTCGACTATCGCGGCTCGGCGGGATACGGGCGGGACTGGCGCACCGCGATCTACCGCCACATGGGGGGCCGCGATCTCCAGGACCAGGTGGACGGCTCCCGCTATCTCCAGCGCCGCTTCGGCATTGAAGCCGAGCGGGTCGGCATCTACGGGGGGAGCTACGGAGGGTTCATCACCCTGATGGCGCTGTTCACCGAGGCGAAGACGTTCGGCGCCGGCGCCGCGCTGCGGTCGGTCACCGACTGGGCCCATTACAACCATCCCTACACCGCCGAGATCCTCAACGAGCCCCAGGAGGACTCGGTGGCCTTCCGCCGCTCCTCGCCGATCTATTTCGCCGAGGGACTCGAGGATCCCCTGGTCATGCTCCACGGCATGGTGGACGTCAACGTGCATTTCCAGGACGTGGTGCGCCTGGTGCAGCGGCTGATCGAACTGGGCAAGACCGGCTGGGACCTCGCCGTCTATCCGGTCGAGGACCACGGCTTCGTGCGCCCCGATTCCTGGACCGACGAATACCGCCGCATTCTCGACCTGTTCCTGGCGAAGCTGCCGAAACAGTGAACCAGGCGCTGCGGCGGGGGATCCGGCTGGCCCAGATCGGGCTGGTGGTGAACGGCATCCTGGCGATGGTCAAGCTGGTCGCCGGGATCCTGGGCCATTCCTATGCCCTGATCGCCGACGCGGTGGAGTCGGTGGCCGACCTGTTCGGCTCGCTGATCGTGTGGGGCGGACTGCGACTCTCCTCCCGCGACGCCGACACCCGCTACCCCTTCGGCTACGGGAAAGCCGAGGCGGTCTCCGCCGCCACGGTCGGGATGCTGCTCTGCGGCGCCGCGATCGGGATCGCGATCGAGGCGGTGCGGGAAATCCTGACGCCGCATCACGCGCCGGCGCCGTTCACCCTGGTGGTGCTGGTGCTGGTGGTGGCGGTCAAGGAGACCCTGTTCCGGTTCGTGCTCAAGGGGGCCGAGCAGATCGGAAGCCAGGCGGTGGCCGCGGATGCCTGGCACCACCGCGCCGACGCCATCACCTCGACCGCCGCGTTCCTGGGCATCAGCATCGCGCTGATCGGCGGACCGGGGTGGGAAGAGTCCGACGACTGGGCCGCGCTGGGAGCCTCGCTGCTGATCCTCTACAATGGGGTCACCATTCTCCGTCCCGCGCTGCAGGAGCTGATGGACCGGTCCCCCAACGAGGAGCTCCTCCTCGCGGTGGACCGCGCGGCCCAGGCGGTGGAAGGGGTCAGGGCGACGGAAAAGTTGCGGGCCCGCAAGAGCGGCACCCGGTTCCTGCTCGAGCTGCACGTGCAGGCCGATCCTTCCCTCACCCTGCACGACGCCCACATCCTGAGCGGCAAGGTGAAGCACGCCATCCTGCGCGCGGTGCCCAGCGTGCAGTACGTCCTGGTGCACATGGAGCCGTTTGCACCGGTGAACGGTGAACGGTGAACGGTGAGTTGAGCCTCGAGACGCGGTTCGACCGCCAGCTGGCGAAACTGGCCCTGCCGGCCGGCCCCGCGCTGGTGGCGGTGTCGGGCGGCGCCGACTCGCTGGCGCTGCTCGCCCTCCTGGTCCGCTCTCCCGCCGCGGGTGAGCTCGCCCTCCAGGTAGCCCACACCGATCATGGGCTGCACCCCGACAGCGCCGCGGTGGCGGAAGCGGTCGAGACGGTGGCCCGGGAGTACGGGCTGCCCTTCCTGGCCACCCGCCTCGCCCTGCCTCAGGGGACCAGCGAGACCGCCGCCCGGTCGGCGCGCTACGCCTGGCTGCTCGCCGAGGCCGACCGGCTGGATGCGCTGCTGTTCACCGCCCATCACCGGGATGATCAGATCGAAACCATCCTGATGCGGGTCCTCAAGGGCTCGGGCCCCGCCGGTCTCGCGGGGATCCCCTCCCGCCGCGACCGCCTGGTCCGACCGCTCCTCCCGTTCCGGCATCAGGAGCTTGCCGACTACCTCCGCGGTCTCGGGCGGACCTGGTGGGAGGATCCCGCCAACACCGAACTCCGGCACGAACGCTCCTGGCTCCGGGCCGAGATTCTGCCGCTGCTCCGGCGGCGGCTTCCCGCACTCGATCAGCGCCTGCTCTCCCTGGGCCGGCAAGCGGCGGCGGATCGCGCCGGGTGGGATGCCCTGCTGGTGCAGATCCCCGGGCTCGACATCCAGTGGGCTGCGGATGGGGTTTCCGTTGCTGCTACCCCCCTCAGGGGGTATGATTCGGCCATTCTGCGGGCCCTGCTGGGAGCCCTCGGGCGGCGAGCCGGTTGCCTGATTGGCCCGGCGCGCGCCGCCAGGATCGAGCGGCTGCTCGCCAGAGGCCGAAGTGGGGCGGTCGCGGAGCTCGGGGCGGGGTTCGCCGCGGAGCTCACGTTCGGCCGCCTCCGTCTCTTTCGGGACCCCGGGCATCGTCCCCAATGGGGAGGGACACCTCTGACGGGGTCGGACGGCGCGCTTCAACTGGGTCCATGGAGGATTTCCTGGCGGGAAGAGGCGGCGCCGGAGCGGCTGGATCGAACGGCGTCCGTGAGCTGGCTGGCGGAGGGGAGTTACACCGTCCGGCCGTGGCGTGCGGGGGACCGGATTCGTCCCCTCGGTGGAACCGGCAGGAGACTGGTCGTGCGCTGCATGCAGGAGGCGAAGATCCCGCGCAGCCAGCGGGTGGGATGGCCGGTCATCGAAGCCTCGGGGGTGGTCGTATGGGTACCGGGTGTCTGCCGGTCGGCGGATCGAATTCCGGCCCCCGGCGGCCGGGCCAGGCGGATTGATGCCGAGAGGCTCTGAAGTCCTCCGCCGCACCGGCGGCCGCACCGTGAAGTCCATCGTGTACGACGAGGCGGCCATCGCGAAACGGGTGGCCGAGCTGGGGACCGAGATCACGCACGCCTATCCGGACGGCGAGCTCCTGGTCCTCGGGTTGCTCAAGGGCAGCTTCATTTTCCTGGGCGACCTGGTGCGCAAAATCGAGCGACCCCTCCAGGTGGACTTTCTGGTGGCCAGCTCGTACGGGTCCGGCACCACGTCTTCGGGTGACGTCCGGCTGCTGTACGATCCCGAGACCCGGCTGGAAGGCAAGCATCTGGTGCTGGTGGAGGACATCGTGGACACGGGGAACACCCTGCGCAAGCTGCTGGGAGTCCTCCGGGAACGGGCGCCGGCCTCGCTGGCCATCTGCGCCCTGCTGGACAAGGTGGCCATGCACGAACCGATGCCCGAAGTGCGCTTCGTGGGATTCCAGGCGCCGACCGCGTTCCTGGTCGGCTACGGCCTCGATCACGCCGAGGACTTCCGGCATCTTCCCTTTATCGCGGACTTGATGTGATGCAGCCGAGACCCCCGAAGCCTCCCATGCCCAACTGGTCGGGCCTGAGCAAGAACCTCGCGCTCTGGCTCCTGGTTGCGCTGCTGGCCGTCACCCTCTTCCAGCTGATGCAGAAGCGGGCGGGCGGCAGCGAAGTGCTCTCGTACACCGAGTTCAGCCGGCAGATTGACGCCGGGAACATCAAGGCGGTCGAGGTGTACAGCGGCAAGGAAGTGCGGGGAGAATTCCGCAGCCCGGTCGCCCGGGGGACCGGCGCGGTCCGGAACTTCACGGTCAACCTCCCGATCGCCAACAGCGAAGCGATCCTCAAGCGGCTCGAGGATGCCGGGGTGATCATCACCGCCAAGGAGCCCAAGAGCGGCATCGTCTCAATTCTCGTCACGATGCTGCCCTGGATCGTGATCTTCGCGATCTGGTTCGTGCTGATCCGCCAGATGCAGTCGGGCGGCAACCGGGCATTCTCCTTCGGCAAGTCCAAAGCCAAGCTGCTCTCGGGCGATACCCCCAAGATCACCTTCGCCGACGTGGCCGGGGCCGACGAAGCCAAGGTGGAGCTCCAGGAGATCATCGAGTTCCTCAAGGACCCCCAGAAGTTCACCCGGCTGGGCGGGCGGCTGCCCAAGGGGGCGCTGCTGGTCGGTCCTCCCGGCACCGGCAAGACCCTGCTGGCCAAGGCCGTGGCCGGCGAGGCGGGGCGGCCGTTCTTCTCGATGTCGGGCTCCGACTTCGTCGAAATGTTCGTGGGGGTCGGCGCCTCCCGGGTGCGCGACCTGTTCGAGCAGGGGAAGGCCCATGCCCCCTGCATCATCTTCATCGACGAGATCGACGCCGTGGGACGGCACCGCGGCGCCGGGTTAGGGGGCGGCCACGACGAGCGGGAGCAGACCCTCAATCAGCTCCTGGTCGAGATGGACGGGTTCGAATCCAACGATGGGGTGATCCTGATCGCGGCCACCAACCGGCCCGACGTGCTGGACCCGGCGCTGCTCCGGCCGGGCCGGTTCGACCGGCAGATCGTGGTGGACTCGCCCGATGTCCGGGGCCGGGAAGGGATTCTCCGGGTCCACACCCGGAAGATCCCGCTGGCCGCGGACGTGCGGCTCGATTCCCTCGCCAAGGGCACCCCCGGCATGGCCGGGGCCGACCTGGCCAATCTGGTGAACGAGGCCGCCGTCCTGGCCGCGCGGCGGAACAAGACCCTGGTGGACATGCAGGATTTCGAGGACGCCAAGGACAAGGTGATGCTCGGCGTCGAACGGCGGAGCCTGGTGCTCACCGAGGACGACCGGAAGCTCACCGCCTACCACGAAGCGGGACACACCGTCGTGTCGCTGCAGACTCCGGGGGCCGATCCGATCCACAAGGTGACCATCGTGCCGCGCGGAAGGGCGCTCGGGCTCATGACCTCGCTGCCCGAGACCGATCGCTACGGCCACACCAAGGAGTTCCTGCTGGGCCGGCTCGCGATCGCGTTCGGCGGCCGGGTCGCCGAGGAGCTGGTCTTCGGACAGGAAAAGATCACCACCGGCGCCGGCAGCGACATCCAGTTCGCCACCAATGTGGCCCGGCAGATGGTGACGGTGTATGGCATGAGCGAGAAGGTCGGCATGATGGCGGTGGGCGACAAGGAACAGGAGATCTTCCTCGGCCGCGAGTTTTCCCAGAAGCGGGAAATCTCGGAGCGGACCCAGCGCATGGTGGACGAGGAGGTCAAGCGGCTGCTCGACGAAGCCCACTCGCACGCCCGCGAGCTGCTGACCGCGCACCGCGACCTGCTCGACCGGATTGCGCTGGCCCTGCTGGAGCGGGAGACCCTGGATTCGGAGGATGTGCTGATCCTGCTCCGGGGCGAGACCCTGCCGCCGCGGATCGAGCACGTCCCGCTGCCGTCCTACAACGTGAAGCCCGGCGGGCCCGCCGCGGCCGTGCGCAAGCCGCCGATGCTGGGTGCCCCGCCCGCCGAACCCGCCGGCGCGTGATCGTAGCACCGCTCGGCGGACGCCCCGAGGATGCGGTCCGGGTCGCCCTCCTGTCCCACGGATGGGAGGGCGATCTTGCGCGCAGCACCGCGGACAGCGTGGAAACCCTCGCCTTTCATCTCACCCAGCTCGATCCCGCCACGCTCGAATCGCTGGTCACCACCGGCGCGCGACTCGGCCTGGACGTGATCAGCGGGGAGGACTGGGCGGTCGTGGCGGGACCGCGGGCCCGGCTCTCCGCCCTGGCCCGGCCCTGGACCAGCCCGGAGCCGCTGGTGGAGCTCGCCACCCTGCTGGGCCACGCGCTGCCGGCCGAGGATCCGCTCCGCTGGGAGACCGCGCGGGGCGCGGTGCCGCTGGATCGTCCGGTCATCGTCGGGATCGTGAACGTCACGCCCGACTCGTTCAGCGACGGCGGGCTGCTGGGCAGCCGGGAGGATGCCCTGGGACATGCCGCCCGGCTGGTCCAGGCCGGGGCGACAGTGCTCGATGTGGGGGGCGAATCCACCCGGCCCGGCGCGCGCCCGGTCGGCGCTGCGGTGGAGCGGGAGCGGGTCATCCCGGTCATCGCGGAGCTGGCGAAGCGGCTGCCGGAGATTCCCCTGTCGGTGGACACGGTGAAAGCCGAGGTGGCCGAGGCGGCGCTTGACGCCGGCGCCACCATCGTGAATGACGTGACCGGGCTCCGGAACGATCCGGCCATGGGGAAACTCTGCGCCGAGCGGGGCGCGGGACTGGTGGTGATGCACTCGCGGGGCGGGGTGGCCGACCTGGCCTCGCTCACCCACGCCGACTATCCGGAGGGCGTGCTGCCCGCGGTGCTGGCCGGGCTGGCGGAGGCGCTGGACCGGGCCCGGAGCGCCGGAGTGCAGTCGGAGCGGCTGGTGGTGGATCCGGGGCTGGGATTCGGCAAGACCCCGGAGCAGAACGTGGAACTGCTCCGCGGGTTAGGTGCGCTCCGCGCCCTGGGCCGCCCGGTCCTGGTCGGGCCCTCCCGCAAGCGGTTCCTGGGCGAGCTCACCGGCCGGCCGGTGGCGGAGCGCGACCGCGCCACCGCGATCGCCTGCGCCCTGGCCTGGGAGGCGGGGGCCCGGCTGTTCCGGGTCCATGAACCGGGGGAAACCCGCGACGCGCTGGCGGTCGCCGCGGCGGTCAGGCCGCGATGATGGTCACGCTGAGCGAAGCGAAGCGGCCGAGCCATGCCGTGACCGACGCCCCTTCGGCCGTTTCACGGCCTCAGGGTGACCACCCGCCCTACAAGTGGGCGATCGTCACCAGCCTGGTCGTCCTGCTGGGCTACCTGGTCTCCCTGGCGCCCAGCGTCACTTTCTGGGATGCCGGCGAATTCATCGCGGCGATGAAGATCCTGGGCATTCCCCATCCTCCGGGGACGCCGCTCTTCATTGTGATGGGCCACGTCTGGGGGATGATCTTTCCGTTCGGCGAATTCGCCTTCCGCACCAATCTGCTGAGCGCGCTGTTCAGCGCCGCCGGGGCCGGCTGCTGGTTCCTGGTGCTTCACGAATCGGCGAGCCGCTACCTGCACGGGGAGGACCCCGGGGCTCCGGCGATGCTGCGGCTGGCCGCGGCGGCGGCGGGGGCGCTGATCGCCGCGTTCGGATTCACCAACTGGCAGAGCAGCAACGAAACCGAAGTCTACGCGATCGCAAACTTCACCATCGCGGCGGTGGCCTGGCTGCTGCTCCGGTGGCGCTCGGCCCGGGGCACCCCCCGGGCCGGCCGCTACCTCCTGCTGGTGGCGTATCTCCTGGGCATCGCGATCGGCAATCACCTGCTCGGGCTCCTGGTGGGCCCCGCGGCGGTGGCCTTCGTGGTGGCCGAGCTCCGGCTCCGTCCCGCGGCGGATTCCCTGACCCGGCGCCACGAATGGGGCGACGCGGCGGTCCTGGCCGGACTGTGGGCCCTGCTCACCGGGATCGGCCTGGGCAACGCCACCCTGATCGCGGTGGGGGCAGTGGCATTCCTCGCGGCGCTGGCGCTCGCCGCGATGGCCGGCGAAGCGCGCTTCGGCCTGCTGATGCTGGGCATCGCCCTGGTAGGGGTTACGCCGTATCTCTATCTGCTGATCCGCTCGGGACAGCTCCCCATCCTCAACGAGGCGGCGCCGGCCACCTGGGACGCGCTGCTCGCGGTGATCCGGCGGGAACAGTATCCGCCCCGCACCCCGCTCGACGATCCCACCGAGCTGAGCGGCCCCGACAACCCGGGGCGCACCCTGGCGCTGATCGGGCTCCAGCTGCTCAACTACCTCCAGTACTTCGACTGGCAGTGGGCCAAGGCGCTCCCCGGGACATTGGGCGGACCGAATGGCCTGCCGCTCCGGACCCTGTTCACCCTGGCGTTCCTGACCCTCGGAGTGCGGGGATTCCTGGCCCAGTGGCGCCGGGACCGGAGCGGCGCCTGGATGCTGGGCATGCTCTTCCTGGTGACCGGGCTGGGCCTGGTCGCCTACATGAATTTCAAGCCCGGCTACAGCATCGGATACGACCGCTATCCCGGCTCCGAGGATCACGAGGTCCGGGAGCGGGATTACTTCTTCGTGGTCAGCTTCGTGGTGTGGGGGTTGTGGGCGGGGCTGGGGTTGCTCACCCTTGCGCGGGACATCGGGAGACGGCTGGACGGCTGGACGGCCCCTCGCTCCGCTCGGGGGGGACCTGGACGGCTGGTGAAAGCACGGCTCCTCCCGTCCGCGGTGTTTCTTCTCGCGCTCGTCCCCTTCGCGCTCAACTACGACCAGGCCAGCCGGCGGCACGGGCCCGATGCCCGGCTGGCGGGCGACTTCGCCTACGATCTGCTCAACTCGGTTCCGCCCTACGGCATTCTGTTCACCTATGGCGACAACGACACCTTCCCGCTCTGGTGGGCCCAGGAGGTGGAAGGGATCCGGCGGGATGTCACGGTGGTCTGTCTCGCCCTGGCGCAGACCGAGTGGTACATGCGGCAGCTCCGGGACAACCCGGTGCGGCCCTTCGACGAGGCACGGGCTCCCGCGATCTGGAAGGGCCAGAACCCGGTCGCGCCGACCTGGGAGCTGCACACCATGACCGATCAGGAGATCGCCCAGGCGATTCCCCAGATCCTTCCCCGCGACATCTCGCTGCCGGTGGGACCGTACACCACCACTCTGGCGGCGAACACGGTGCTCTACGCCAACGACTTCCTCTCGCTCCGGGTCATTCAGCAGAATTTCGGCCGCCGCCCGATCGTCTGGGGGCTTACCGCGGCGGGCAACAATTTCGGGCTGGACCGCTTCATGGTGCAGCGCGGTCTGGGCATTAACATGCTGGCCACACCGGTCGACACGACCGACCTGCGCTATGATTTCCGCCGCATGATGGGCGTGCCGCTCGACCTGGCGGTGACCGAGCGGCTGATGATGGAGACCTATCGCTACGCGAGGCTGCTGGAGGGACCCCGGCGGGAGCTGGAGAGCACCGCCAGCGGGATCGCCAGCACCCTGGGACTGCCCTTCACCCAGCTGGCCTACGCCATGGAGCAGCGCGGCGATACTGCCCGGACGGTGCGGTATCTGGAGCGGGCCGCGCTGCTGTCCGGGAATCCCGCCATCGCGGCCGCGCTCGAGGAACTCAAGAAGCCGAGGTAGGCATGGGCATCGCAGTCCGGATCCTGTTCGCCGCCGGCCTCGGGGCTCTCGTCCCCGCCGCCCTGGCCGCGCAGCGCTTCGAGCCGGTGGCCTTGAGCGGGCTGCGCTGGTTCAAGGGCAACACCCATACCCATACGACCGGCAGCGACGGCGACTCCCCGCCGGAGGTGGTGGCGACCTGGTACAAGTCCCACGGCTATCAGTTCCTGGTGCTCTCCGACCACAACGTCTTCACCGATCCGGCGGCGCTGTCCGGGCTGGTCGACTCCACCTTTCTGCTGATCGGGGGCGAGGAAGTCACCTCCCAGTTCCAGCGGCGGCCGGTGCACGTCAACGGACTGGCGCTCTCCCGGCTGGTCGCGCCGCGGACCGATTCGACCCTGGCCGGCACCATTCAGGCCAACGTGGACGCGGTGCGGGAGGCGGCGGGCGTACCCCATATCAACCATCCCAACTTCCGCTGGGCGTTCGGTCTCACCGAGCTGCTGCAGGTGCGGAACGACTCGCTGCTGGAGATCTACAACGGGCATCCCCAGGTCCACAACGAGGGCGGTGACGGCATTCCCGGGATGGAAGCGGTGTGGGACGCGCTGCTCGGCGCCGGCAAGCGGATCTTCGGCATCGCGGTGGACGACGCCCATCATTTTCAGGGGGAGTTCACCCGGAGCCGGGCCAACCCCGGGCGGGGATGGATCGCCATCGCGGCGCCCCGGCTCGACGCCGGAGCGCTGATGAAGAACCTGGAGCGGGGGCTCTTCTACGCCAGCAGCGGAGTGGTCCTGGACAGCGTGATGGTTTCCGAGTC
This sequence comes from Gemmatimonadales bacterium, assembly GCA_035249765.1. Classification (GTDB taxonomy): domain Bacteria; phylum Gemmatimonadota; class Gemmatimonadetes; order Gemmatimonadales; family GWC2-71-9; genus JABFSM01. Next base: position 11,597 of record DATFGC010000409.1, read on the forward strand.
CGAGATCGGGATCCGGATCCGCCCGGAAGGCGACTTTCGGTATACCACCACCTTCATCGGGGACGGGGGCCGCGTGCTGGCGCGGGTCGGCGGGCTGGCCCCCCGGTTTACGCTTGGGGGAGCCGGAACCCGCGGCCTGACCTACGTGCGGGCCCGGGTGGAAGACTCCGGCGGAGCGATGGCCTGGGTGCAGCCTGCATTCGTGCGCCGCGAGGGGGCCCCGCCGGGCTCAGAGCGCGGGGGGGAGGTCCCGGACCCGGCTCCGCTCGATGACCCGCAGGGATTCGTAGATCCGGAAGAGCACCATGAGGAGCTCGCAGTAAATCCGCACGATCAGGGGACCGACCACCAGCACCAGCACGGCGGTGAGGGTCGGGGGAACCGGTGAGAACGCGGCCAGGGTCTCGCCGTTCCCGAGAATGGCGAGGCCGGCGATCACGCAGATTATGACCCCGAGCCAGAAGAAGATCTGGATGACGGCGGGCGTAATCATCTTGCGGAAGGCGAGGAAATCACCCATGGGAACCCCGTTCGGCAGTTATTGGGAAGGAGCTAACATGCTGCTGAAAACCCGGCCTGGCTAGAGCGGGTTACGTCCCCGGCCGGTGATGCTGCTCTCTCTGCTGCTTCTCCTCCAGGCGGCGCCGCCGCCCGTCGTGGCGATTACCCACGTCACCGTCATCGACGGCACCGATCCGGCTCCGCGGCCGGATCAGACCGTGGTGCTGCGGGGCCGGCACATCGTCGCGGTGGGTCCCGCGACGGCGACCGCGGTCCCCCCGGGGAGCCGGGTGCTCGACGGCCGGGGCCGGTTTCTCATTCCCGGGCTCTGGGACATGCACGTGCACACCGACGTGCCGGCCGGGCGCGAGGTGCTGCGGCTCTACGTGGAGAACGGGGTGCTGAGCGTCCGGGACATGGCGGGTACCTGGGCGCAGCTCACCGCCTGGCGGCGGGACATCGCCGCCGGCAGGCTCATCGGTCCCCGCATCATGGCGTCGGGTCCCTACCTGGAGGGGGGCGAGATCGGCATTCCCCATCTGCTGGCGCGCACCCCGGATGAAGCGCGCGCCGCGGTGGACTCGCTGAGCCGGCTGGGCGTCGACCTGATCAAGCTGCACGGCCAGCTCTCCCGGGAGAGCTGGTTCGCCGCGCTCCGGGCGGCCCGGGAGCGGGGACTGCGCACCGGGGGCCACGTGCCCCGGAGCATTACCGCTGCGGAGGCATCGGACTCCGGGTTAGGAAGCCTGGAGCACCTGCTCCAGATCCCGATTCCCTGCACCCCGGCGGAATCGCTCGCGCTGGCGCCCCGGTTTCCCATTCAGGGCATGCTGGGCCGCTGCACCAGTGCCGATCTCGCGCCGCTCTTCGCGCGTCTGGTCCGGAACGGCACCGCGGTCGTTCCCACCCAGGTCGCCGCGTATGAAATCTCCCGCTGGCCCCTGACCGACCTGCCGGGAGACGCGTACGCCCGGCACCTGCCCGATACGCTGCGGCGCTTCGTCACCCGGATCTTTCAGGTCCCGCCCGGAGTCCCCGCCGACGCCCACCGGACCGGGGCGGCGCTGTTCGCCAAGCGGCTCGCGCTGGTGGGGGCGATGCACCGGGCCGGGGTGGTGCTGCTGGCCGGAACCGACGCGCCGCTCCGCAACAGCCCTCCGGGCTTCGGTCTCCATGAGGAGCTGGCGTTGCTGGTGCGCGCCGGCCTCCCGCCGTTCGCGGCGCTCCATGCCGCCACCCTGGCGCCGGCGCGCTGGTTCGGGATGCAGGATTCGCTGGGGACGATTGCGCCGGGAAAGCTGGCCGATCTGGTGCTGCTGGACGCGAACCCGCTCCTCGACATCCGCAACCTGCGGTGGATCCGCTCGGTGGTGCAGCAGGGGAGAGTGGTGCGGCGCTAGCTCAAGAAGACTGCCGATACACCCCGTGGGCCCACTGCCGCCGGGGCCGCAGGTGGGGCCCCTTCCAGCCCATTTTTCTGAGGGCCAGCCCGATCATGCCGTTGATGATCCCGTGTCCGACCAGCAGCAGGGTCCCGGAGGCCGGGGCGATCTCCATCAGGGTTTCCGCGGCCTTGCGGGCCCGGTCCCGGGCCTCAGCAAAGCTCTCCACCCGCGGCGACCATCCCGCGTACCAGGCGATCCGGGACAGCTTGGAATACACCTGGGCGGGGAGGGGGATCGGCACCGGCAGCGAGCCGGGGACATCGATCTCGCGGAAGACCGGATCGACGAAGGGAATGGCGTCGGGCACCAGCAGGTGGAGGGATTCGAGCGAGCGGCGCAGCGGACTGGCCGCGAATCCCTTTGCCTCCCGGGCAATCCGGCGGAGCTCGGCGGGCGGGGTGTGTTCCGGGTCGATCGGCGCGGCATTCCGGCCCCGGACCCACTCGCCCAGCTCCCGGCCGGTGATGAGAGTGGTGTCACTCCATTCCGGCCTGCCGTGGCGGGCGAGGACGATCCGCCGCGCCACTCCCTACCAGGTCAGCAGGCTGCGATCGTCGAGGAACACGGCGACCCCCACCAACGAGGTCAGGCTGGGACCCCTCTTGAAGGCCTGGACCGCTTCCCGGAGCTCCGGCACCGCGGACCGGCCGGTCGACTTGCGATACTGCTGGTAGGTCGTCTTGAGCTCGCCGTAGACCCGGTTGAGCGAGCGGGTTTCCAGCTCCCCGTTGCCGTTCTTCGACGCCGTGGCAGCCGAGCCGAGCGACGGGGTTCGCTTCTTCGCCTTGGAGGTCTTGGGGGCGGGAGTGCCTTCCCGGCGCTCCAGCTCGGCCTCGATCTTGGCCACCCGGTCCTTGACCCGGTCGGTGAGGGTCGGACGGGCCTTTATCGGTCCGAGGCCGTTGGAGGATGGGTTTCGCTTCGCCATGCATTCCTGCCCTGAAAGAGAGGGGCCAACCCTGGGGGCGGGAGGCCGCAGCATGTAATCTAACCCGGTCACCCTTCATTCCTCGACTTTTCCCTTCTACCCAGCTCTAAACCCCTTTAGATTTGGTGGTTATGGATTTCCCGGGTCTCCGGTCCAGCCTTCGTACCGTTCGGGACCGAATCCGGCACCACCAGGGCATCGGAGGCTGGACCCACCCGGTCCGGATCGTCGCGGTGACCAAGACTCACGGACCCGAAGCGGTGCGTGCCGCCGTGGCCGCGGGGCTTCTGGACATCGGCGAAAACCGGGTGCAGGAAGCGCTCGTCAAGCAGGACCAGCTCACCGACCTCCCGGTGCGCTGGCACCTGATCGGCACGCTGCAGCGGAACAAGGCCCGGCACGCCGTGGGGCGGTTCGCGCTGATCCATTCGGTGGACCGGGCCGAGCTCGCCGATGAGCTGGCCCGGCGGGTGGCGGCGGGTGGCCGGCAGCCGGTCCTGGTGGAAGTGAACTGTTCGGGTGAGAGCCAGAAGGGCGGGGTCGAGCCCGCCGGGCTCCCGGCGCTGCTGGACCGGATCAGCGGGCTGCCGTCGCTCGAGCTCCTCGGGCTGATGACGATGGCGGCGCTCACTGCGGACGTCGCGGCGCAGCGGGCCGCCTTCGGGCGGCTCCGGTCCGAGCGGGATCGCATGACGGCGGCCGGCTACCCGCTGCCGGAGCTGTCGATGGGGATGTCGGGCGACTACCCGATTGCGGTGGAGGAAGGGGCCACGATGGTGCGGCTGGGAACCCTGCTTTTCGGAGAACGCACACCATGAGCAACGACGCGTTCCACCTGACCTCGCACGACGTCCGTGCCCAGGAGTTCCACCGGGTGCTCCGCGGCTACGACCCGGCGCAGGTCGATGAATTCAAGCAGCGGATGGCCGAGGAAATCGACCGCCTGGTGCGGGACCGGGTCCAGCTCGACGAGCGGGTCAAGGGCATGAGCGATCAGCTCAAGTCCTATCGGGACCGGGAGCGCGCGATGAACGATGCCCTGGTCCAGGCCCAGCAGCTTCGCACCGACAGCCAGAGTCAGGTGGACCGGGAGCGCGATCTGGTGCTGCGCGAGGCGCAGGCCCAGGCGGAAGCGATCCGGCTGGAAGCCCGCACCGAGGCGGAGCGCTTCATGCTGGACGCGCGCAACGAGCAGCAGCGGCTGCTGCACGGCAACGAGATGGCGCGACGCCAGTACGTGGCCTACCTCGCCAGCTATCGCCAGCTGCTGGAGCGCCAGCTCCAGGACCTCGATGCGCTGGTCGGCGAAACCGCCGAAGCCGCCGGGGACGAGCTGGCCCGCGGCTATCGCCGGCAGGCATGACCCAGCCCGGCCGGTTTCCCGCCTGGCCCGACCAGGGCGCCGACGCGCTGGAGCGCGAGCTCCTGGACCGGTGGAAGGCGGAGGATCTCTTCGCCCAGGTGCAGCGTGCCCGCGAGGACGCGCCGGCCTTCGTGTTCTACGAGGGGCCCCCGACGGCCAACGGCCGGCCCGGGCTCCACCACGTCTTCTCCCGAACCCTCAAGGACCTGTTCTGCCGCTTCCGGGTGATGCAGGGGCGGTCGGTCACCCGGATCGCCGGCTGGGACACCCACGGGCTCCCGGTCGAGATCGAAGTCGAGAAAAAGCTGGCCCTCTCCGGCAAGAAGGACATCGAGGCCTACGGGGTGGCCGAGTTCAACCGGCTCTGCCGGGAGAGCGTGTTCACCTACAAGGAGGACTGGGAGGCGCTGTCCGGCCGGATCGGGTACTGGCTGGACTATGCCCGTCCATACATCACCTGTACCCCGGAATACATCGAGTCGGTCTGGTGGCTGCTCAAGGAGCTGCACAACCGCGACCTGCTGGTGCGGGGCCACCGGGTGCTGCCCTACTGCCCCCGCTGCGGCACCGTGCTGTCGAGTCACGAGCTGGCCCAGGGGTACGAGCGGGTGGAAGACAAGTCGGTCTATCTCACCTTTCCACTCGAGGACGGCAGCGGGCGGGAGCTGATGATCTGGACCACCACGCCGTGGACCCTCCCCGCCAACGTCGCGGCCGCGGTGGCGCCGGGGTTGGAGTATGGGACGTATCTCGTCGGGCGCGAAGGCGCAAAGGCGCAAAGGCGCAAACTGATCCTCGCGACGGCGAGGGCCGAAGCGCTGGCGGGTATCCTCGGCAGCGAGCTCGAGCCGGTGGGCCCGCCGTTCCCGGGCAGCACCCTTGCGGGCCTCCGTTACCGGCGCCCTTTCGATATCGTGCCGCTCCCGGCCGACCGGGCCCACTCGGTCGTGGTGGCCGGCGATTTCGTCACCGCGGAGGACGGCTCCGGCATCGTGCATCTCGCTCCGGCCTTCGGGGCCGACGATTACGAGGCCGGGCAGCGCTTCGGCCTGGCCCTGCTTCGCCCGGTCGCGGCGGACGGCACCTTCACCGGCACCAGCTGGCCCGAGCTCGAGGGCAAGCTGGTCACCGCCCCTGAGACCAACGAGCTGCTGATCCGCCGGCTCAAGTCCGAAGGCCGCCACCTGCGGACGGTGCAGTACGCCCACGACTATCCCCACTGCTGGCGCTGCAAGAGCAAGCTGATCTACTACGCCCGGGACTCCTGGTTCGTCCGCACCTCGGCGATCCGGCAGCGGCTGCTCGATCTCAATGCCGGAATCAACTGGCAGCCTCCCGAAACCGGGTCGGGGCGATTCGGCGACTGGCTCCGCAACAACGTGGACTGGGCGCTTTCCCGGGACCGCTACTGGGGGACGCCGCTTCCGGTGTGGGTCTCCGACACCGACCCCGCGGTGGTCGAGGTCATCGGGAGCTACGCCCAGCTCGCCGAGCGGCTGGGACGGCCGCTCCCCGCCGACTTCGATCCCCACAAGCCGGGCATCGACCAGATCACCTGGCCGGCGCCTGGAGGGGGCACCATGCGGCGGGCGCCCGAGGTGATCGACGCCTGGTTCGATTCGGGCTCGATGCCCTACGCCCAGTGGCACTACCCCTTCGAGCACAAAGAGGAGTTCGAGCGGCACTTCCCCGCCGACTTCATCTGCGAAGGGCTGGATCAGACCCGGGGCTGGTTCTATTCGCTGCTGGCGATCGGGGCGGGGGTGTTCGAGCGGGCGCCCTATCGCAACGTGGTGGTGAACGATCTGCTGCTGGACGCGCAGGGGCAGAAGATGGCCAAGAGCCGCGGCAATATCGTCGAGCCCTGGGAGCTGATCCGGGAGCACGGCGCCGACGTGGCCCGGCTCTACCTGCTCGCCTCGAGCGAGGTGTGGCGCCCCAAGCGGTTCGACCGCGCCGCCATCCCCGAAATCGCGGGAGCGTTCCTCACCACCCTCCGGAACACCTACACCTTCTTCCGGCTCTACTCCGGCGCGGCGCTCCCCGAGCCCGCCCCGGACCGGGAAGGGCCGCTGGACCGCTGGCTCAGGAGCCGGCTCGAGGCCACCGTCGCCGAGGTAACCGCGGCGTGGGAGCGCTACGACCCCACCACCGGGGTGCGCGCGATCATCGATTTCGTGGTGGACGATCTCTCCAACTGGTATGTGCGGCTCTCCCGGGCCCGTTTCTGGGCTCCCGACCGGGAGGCCGACCCCGCTGCGGTGCGCACCCTGCACGATGCCTTGCTCGCGGTGAGCCGGTTGCTGGCGCCGGCCGCGCCCTTCGCCAGCGACTGGCTCCATCGCGCCCTCACCGGCACCTCGGTGCACCTGGCGCGGTTTCCCGAGGCCGCCGGGGGAAGGGATGAGGCCCTCGAAGTCGCCGTGGCGACCGTCCGCCAGCTGGCGTCGCTGGCCCGTGCCGCGCGGGAGGAACGGAACCTCCGGGTGCGGCAGCCGCTCCGCCGGATGCGGGTCGCGGTGCCGCCCCACGCCGACGGGCCCGGGTTCCGGGATCTGCTCCCCCTCCTGGCGCAGGAAGTGAACGTCCGCGAGGTGGAGGTGGTGGCCTCCGACGCCGAGCTGGTGCGGCTGCGCGCCAAACCCAACTTCCGGACCCTGGGTAAGCGCTACGGGAAGCGGACTCCCGAAGCCGCCGCGGCGTCGGCCCGGCTCACCCCCGAGCAGCTTCGGGCCCTCGAAGCGGGCCAGTCGGTCCGGCTCAACGGCGACGGCGCGCTCTGGGAATACGGCCCGGACGACGTGACCGTGGAGCGGCTGGTGGTCTCCGACTGGCCGGTGCAGAGCGCCGGCAGCTTCGTGGCCGCACTCGATCCCGAGCTTACCGAGCCGCTCCGGCGGGAAGGGCTGGCCCGGGAGCTGGTCAACCGGATCCAGCGGCTGCGCAAGGACGCGGGTTACGAATACACCACCCGGATCGAAGTCTCCATCGAGGGACCGGCGCCGCTGCTCGACGCCGCGCGGGATCACGAAGCGGTCATCAGGTCGGAGACGCTGGCCCGGGTGCTGCATCTCGGCGCGGCGGGCCCGGCGTCCGACCGGCAGGAGACTCTGGACATTGACGGGCATCAGGCAGTGATCGCGGTTCAGCGTTACGTCTCACCTCCCACGGAACGGCCATGAACAAAAAGCAGCTGCAGCACCTCGAATCCCGATTGCTCGACGAGCGGGCGCGGGTCATGAAGGAGCTCGGGTACTACGACGAGTCCTTCAACAACACCTTGCAGTCCTCCGACGGCGACCTGTCGTCCTACTCCTTCCACATGGCGGATCAGGGCACCGACACCATGGAGCGCGAGAAGCAGTTCCTCTTCGCCTCCCAGGAGGGACGCTACCTCTGGCACGTGAACCAGGCGCTCCGGCGGATGTACGCCGAGCCGGAAAACTTCGGCAAGTGTCACCAGTGCGGCGCCGAGATCGCCTTCGAACGGCTGGATGCCCTGCCGCACGCCCGGCTCTGCATCACCTGCAAGGAAAAGGAAGAGGATGAGAAGCGCCGCTGAGCCGCGCCGGGTCTTCTGGGCTTCGGCGCTGGGTCTGCTGGCGGCGGACATCGTCACCAAGCGGATCGCGGAAAACACCCTGCTGCCGATTCCTCCGGTGCGGGTGCTGGGAGAGTGGCTTCAGCTCCGGCTGGTCTACAATCAGGGCGCGGCGTTCGGTCTCCACCTGGGCGAGTGGTCGCGCTGGATCTTTCTCGCCATCGCCCTGGTCGCGGTGGTGCTGCTGTACCGGATGGCCCGCGGGAGCTCGCCCCGGGATCTGCTTCGCCAGGTGGCCTGCGGCCTGGTGGCGGGAGGCGCCGCCGGCAACCTGGTGGACCGGATCCGGAGCTCCCAGGGAGTGGTGGATTTCATCGACGTGGGGATCGGCGCGACCCGCTGGCCCACGTTCAACGTGGCCGACATGGGAGTGAGCTGCGGCGCCATTGCCCTGGCCATCTCGCTCTGGATGGAAGATGCCCGGCGGGCCCGGGCCGAAGCCGCGCCCAGCCCGTGAGCAGGGACCCTGGCTGACGTTCTGTTTTCCGTGGCCGCCCCGGTGGCCGAGCGGATCGACCGTTTCCTTGCCGATCAGTTAAGCCTATCCCGGACCCAGGCGGCCCGGCTGGTGGCGGCCGGCGCCGTCCGGGTCAACGGCAAGGTGGTGCGGGCCTCCCGGATTCCCGAGTATCGCGAGCTGATCGAGATCGCCTTCCCCGAGCACGAAGCGCCCCGCACCCTGGCGCCGCATCCCCTGGCTCTCGCCGTCGTCTACGAAGACGACGACCTCGCGGTCATCGACAAGCCGGCCGGCCTGGTGGTGCATCCTGCCCCGGGACATTGGGACGATACCCTTGTCAACGCGCTGGTGGCCCGGGGCACCACACTCTCCGGCGGAGCCGCGGGACGTCCCGGGATCGTCCACCGCCTGGATCGCGACACCAGCGGACTCATGGTGGTGGCCAAGACCGACCTGGCTCACCGGAGGCTCGGCGCCGCGCTGGCGGCTCGGCGGATCCGGCGGGCCTATGCGGTGCTCTCCTGGGGCCACTTCGACTCCTCGCCGGTGGTGATCGAGGCCGCGATCGCGCGGAGCCCGACCGACCGCAAACGGATGATGGTCCGGGCCGATGGCCGGGCCGCCCGGACCGACGTCCATCTGCTGGCCCGGTTCGCGGTGTGCGACCTGGTGCGGGCCGAGCTCCACTCCGGCCGGACCCATCAGATCCGGGTTCATCTCGCCCACGCCGGTCATCCGGTAGTCGGCGATCCGGTCTATTCGGGGGGAGGGCCTCGCCGAATAACCGGGCCCGGCCGCCAGGAAGCGGAACGGCTGGCCCGGGCGACACCGCGCCAGGCTTTGCACGCCGCCGAGCTTCTGTTCCGGCACCCGGTTTCGGGGCAGCGGCTCGCCTTTCGCTCAGAGTGGCCCGACGACCTGGCCGAGACGCTCGTGGCTGCCCGGGGGCAGGACTCCCAAGTTGCTCCGGCACCGGGACTTACATATTTTGGGTTCTTCAAGTACCGAACCGATGATTGAGCGCGGACCTGGACGGGTCGTGGTCTGCCGCGTGGGTGGGGAGCGATTTGCAGTATCGGCCGCTTCGGTGCGGGAGATCATCGCCGCTCCGGAGCTGACCCGGATTCCCGGTGTCTCGTCGGCGGTGCGGGGCCTGGCCAACGTGCGGGGCACCCTGGTAACCACGGTGAGCGGCCGGGGACTGCTGGGACTTTCCGACCCCGACGCCGGCGACTGGCTGCTGGTGCTGACCACCCGCGACGGCCGGGTGGGCGTCGTCATGGACGAAGTTGAGGATCTTCACGAGGAGGCCGGCGCGGCCGCGCTGCCGGTACTCGACATCGAAGCGCTGGTTCTGCCCCTGCTGGGGTCGGAGCAGGACCGGGCGTAAGCGAAGAGGGGGTCACCGTGGGCCATACCGTGCTCGTCTGCGACGACGCGATCTTCATGCGGACGATGATCACCGACATTCTCACCCAGGCCGGCTACGACGTCATCGGGGAGGCCGAGACCGGTGCACAGGCGGTGGAGAAGTACCGCCAGCTCAAGCCCGATCTGGTCACCATGGACATCGTGATGCCCGACATGGGGGGAATCGAGGCGGTCCGGGAAATCTGCAAGGACAGTCCCGAAGCCAAGATCCTCATGTGCAGCGCGATGGGGCAGCAGGCGCTGGTGGTGGAAGCGATTCAGGCCGGCGCCAAGGATTTCGTGGTCAAGCCCTTTCAGCCATCCCGGGTCCTCGAAGCGGTGCAGCGGCTGCTCGGGTGAGCGCCGGTGGATCTCGCCCGCTACACCGCACTCTTTCTCTCCGACAGCCGAGACCATCTCCAGCGCTGTAACGAGTTGCTCCTGGCCTGGGAGCGGGCTCCGGGCGCGACCGCCCCGGTCGCGGAGTTGTTCCGCGCCTTTCATTCGATCAAGGGCTCCTCGGCCGCGCTGGCACTGGAGCCGGTTTCCGCGCTGGCCCACGCCGCGGAGCAGGTGCTGGGCGCGGTGCGGCAGGGCGCCCTCCAGCCGACGACCGACGTGCTCAACGCGCTGTTCACCGCGGTGGACGGGCTGGAGACCGGTGTCGAAGCGGTGGGACGGGGGGAGCTCCCCGAGGGCGATCCGGCGCTGATCACCATGCTGTTCGGCCTGGTGCCTCCGGAGCATGGTCGGACCGCGGAAATGCCGGTGGTGGAGCGGCGCCGGGAGGCCCGCCCCGGCACCGAGGCGGCTCCGGCCGCCATGCCGGCCCGCCAGGTCCGGGTGGACCTGGAGCGGCTCGACGCGCTGGTGCACGCGGTGGGCGAGCTGGTGGTGGCGCGCAACCGTCTCGCCTCGATCGCCGACCGGGAGATCGGCTCCGAGCTGGAGCAGGTGAGCGGACGGATCTCGGTGCTGGTGGGCGGGCTCCAGAGCGGGGTGTTCCGGGCCCGCATGGCCCCGGTGGACGAGGTGTTCGACCGCTTCCCCCGCATGGTGAGGGACCTGGGCCGCGAGCTGGGCAAGGAGATCCGGCTCGAGGTGCAGGGTGCCGAGATCGAGCTGGATCGTTCGGTGCTGGATGCGCTGACCGAGCCGCTCACCCACCTGCTCCGCAATGCCGCGGACCACGGACTGGAGCGCCCGGACGAGCGGGTCGCGGCCGGCAAGCAGCGGGAAGGAACCGTGCGGCTCCGGGCCGAGCGGCGGCGCGATGAGGTGACCGTGGTGGTAAGCGACGACGGCCGGGGAATCGACCGCAGCGCGGTGCGGGAGAAGGCGGTAGCCCGGGGCCTGATCGATCCGGGTGCGCCGCTGCCCGATGCCACCGCATTGCTCCGGCTGCTGGCCCATCCGGGATTGACCACCCGGAGCAGGGTGAGCGCGGTGTCGGGCCGGGGCGTGGGGATCGACGCGGTACTGGCGCGGATCCGCGCGCTGGGCGGCCGGATGGAGCTCAAGACCGTGGCCGGGCGGGGAACCACCTTCCTGCTCCACCTCCCGGTGACCCGGGCGATCGTGCGCGCCCTGATGGTGGGCGTGGGCACCGAGCGCTATGCGATTCCGTTCGCGATGCTGGCCGAGGCGACGGTGCACGAGGCGCCGGAGCCCGAGGTTACTTTACGAGGGGAACCGCTTCCCACTACCGACCTCCGGCAGGTGGTCGGCCTTCCCGGCGATGCCAGCGACGCGGGGCCGATGATCGGGAAGCGCCCCGCGGTCGTCATCGACACCGGGGGGCGCCGTACCGCGCTCATCGTGGACATCCTGCTCGGTCAGCAGGACGTGGTGGTGCAGCAGCTCGCCCAGCCGGCGGGTCTTCCCGGCTGGGTGGGGGGCGCGACGATTCTTCCCGACGGTGCGCCCGCGTTGATTCTGGATCCGGCGGCTCTCTTCTAGACGGAGGACGCGATGGTAGACAAGGGCACCCTGTCGAACCTGGAGCGGGACGCGCTGCGGGAGGTGGCGAACATCGGCGCGGGGCACGCCGCCACCGCGCTGTCGCAGATGACCGGCCGCCGGATCATGATCAGCGTGCCCGAGGTCAGCGTCCGCCGTCTGGAGGAAGTCGCCCTGCTGGTCGGTCCCCCCGACACCGTCATCGCCGGGGTGCTGATGCACGTGATGGGCGACCTGACCGGCCGTACTCTGGTGGTGCTGGGCCAGGATTCGGCCCATGCCCTGTGCGAGCTGCTGCTGCGGAAGCCGAGCCGGGGCCCGACCTTCGACGCCATGCAGCAGTCCACCATCAAGGAGACCGGGAACATCCTCTGCTCGGCCTACATGAACGCGCTCTCGGACTTCCTCGGGATGATGCTGGTGCCCTCGGTACCGGCGCTGGTGGTGGACCTGGCGGGTGCGGTGCTCACGACGGCGTACCTCAACTTCGGTCACGACCGGGACGCCGTCTTCTGCGTGGAGACCACCTTCCGCATCGAGGGCTCGGAGCAGGCGCTGACCGGCCAGTTCCTGCTGATGCCCGATCCTCCGTCGCTGAAGGTGATCTTCGATTCGATCAGCGTCGCGCGCTGACGCCATGCCGTCGGCCGCACCGACCGGCCGGGACGCCGAAGCCCTCCGCTCGCTGGCCCGGCGTATCGATCCCTCCGATCCCGGCGCGCAGAACAATCTC
>DATFGC010000410.1:0-2497 GCA_035249765.1 Gemmatimonadales bacterium
CGGATTACTCGAAGGGTTCTTCGTCGGTGAGGCCTCGGCCGAGTTCGACCAGTGGCTGGAGACCGAGCGTCGTCACCTTGGCAAGCTCGCCGGGGGGGCGTTTCGAACCCTGGCGCAGCGGCTGGACGAACAGGGCAAAGGTCTTCCCGACGCGATTGCCGCAGCCCGGCACGGCGTGCGGCTCGACCCCGACGACGAGCTCGGGATCCAGCAGCTGTTGGGATTGCTCGACCAGGCCGGAGACCGCGCCGGTGCCATCGCGGCCTACGAGCAATTCGCGGAGCGCCTGAACCGCGAATACTCCGCCCAGCCGTCGGCGGAAACCCAGCAGCTGATGGAGAAGATTCGATCGCGCAGCCGGCCGCACCGGGATGCGACGCCGGCCGCCGACGGCTTTACCGCCACCCCCCCGCCTCTCCCGGCACCCGAGCCGGGAAGCCCGGGTCGCCCCGGAGTCGGGCGACGAGCCGCCTGGCTCGCAGTGGCCGGGGCCACGCTGCTGGTGGTCGGTGGCGTCGCTCTGTGGGCGCGGCGGTCGGACAGGGCCTCCTCCCCGCTCCTGACCATCGCGGTCCTCCCGGCTCGTGATCTCACCGGTGACACCGCTGCCAGCGTGCTCTCCGAGGCCGTCACCGACGAGCTGATCACCGACCTGGCGCAGGTCGCGGCGCTCCGGGTCATCAACCGGCGTACCATGATGGAGTATCAGGACTCCGCCGGAGCGATCGAACGGGTGCTTCACGACCTGGGCGCGGGTGCGGTGGTCCTGACCACGGTCCAGCGGGAGGGAGACAGCGTCACCCTGCGGACCCAACTGATGGTCGGGGAGGATGCGGGGGTCGTCTGGGCCGGGGGCTTCAGCGGGCGCCGCCATCAGGCCTTCGGCTGGATCCAGGAGGCGGCCCGGATGATCGCGGAACGCACCCGGATCGAGCTGAGCCCCACGGAGCGGGCGGTGCTCACCGCGCGACATACCTTCGATCCCGAGGCCTTCGAGTGGTATGCCAAGGGCCGTTGGTGGTGGAACAAGCGGGGCCGGGTCAACCTGCTCAAGGCCGACGCGTATTTCCACCAGGCGCTCGAGCACCAGCCGACCTACGCGCTGGCCTGGTCGGGGCTGGCCGACACCTATGCCCAGATGGGATACGGCGGATTCCTCCCCCCCGAGGAAGCCTTCGGCAAGGCGAAGGCCATGGCACGGCGCGCCCTCGATCTCGACTCGACCCTGGCAGAGCCCCATGCGGCGCTGGGCTACGCGCTCATGTACTACGACTGGGACTGGGCCGGTGCGGAACGGGAGTTTCGCCTCGCGATTGCGCGGAATCCGAGCTACGCCACCGCCCATGAATGGTACGGCTTGTTCCTGGCGGCCATGGGCCGGTTCGCCGAGGCCGAGCGGGAAGCAAAGACGGCGCAGGAGCTCGACCCGCTTTCCGCCGCGGTCGCCGCGACCCGCGGGTGGATCGCGTACTATGCCGGGAAGACACCCGAGGCGCTCCGGATCCTTCGGGCCGGCGAACGGACCGACTCGACCAACGGCGTCCTGCAACTCTACCTCGGCAGGGTTCACCAGGCGATGGGGAGCTTCGACAGCGCCACGGCGCACTATGCCGCTACCGGACCCCTGCGGACCTGGATTCCGACGGTGGCCGGAGAAGGGACCGTCGCGGCACTGCAGGGACGTACCGCCAGGGCCCGGGAGGTCCTGCAGTATCTCGACTCCCTCGACCGAAGCGGAGAGTATGTGACGCCGTATGCGGTGGCGCTGGTGCACGCGGCCCTGGGAGACAAGGACTCCGCCTTCGCGCAGCTTGCGCGCGGCTACCGGGAACGGACCCACTGGCTGGTCTGGCTGAACCGTGACTCCCGGTGGCGCTCCCTGCGGGACGATTCCCGGTTCGCGGCCCTGGTCAGCGCCATCGGCCTGCCGCAGTAGGGATTCACGGCCGCGTCACGTCTGGATCACGGGGGCGGCGGAGAATAGTCGGCATGACCGCGCGGCGTGGTGACCGGATGGCGATCGCCACATTAGTGGGACTGACCCTCGCCCTCGCGATGCTGCTGCCGGGGGTCCTCCCGCCGAGGCGGACGGCGAGTGCACGGGGATATCTCGCAGCAAGCCCCGATACGGTGGTCGCCGGCCTCTTTCGTCTCGGGCGTGAGCTGCTGGGCAGGGGAGATTCGGCGAGCCTGGCGGGAGCGATCGGGCACTTCGAGGAGGCGCTCGATCTCGATCCGACCTATGCCGAGGCGTATGCCGGCCGCGCGGCCGCCTATGTCGCCCTGGGCTGCGGCGGCTACCTGCCACCGGATGACGCGTTTCCGAAGGCCAGGGCGGCGGCGCTCACGGCGCTGCAGCTCGACTCGACCCTGGCGGAACCGCACGCTTCTCTGAGCGACTACGACCGCTATTACGAGCGGGATGAGCCGCACCCCGCGCCGGAGCTTGGGCGGGCTCTGAGTCGGATGGCGGGATCGCCGGCGGCGAGAGCTTCCT
>DATFGC010000411.1:0-8618 GCA_035249765.1 Gemmatimonadales bacterium
CGATCGGCACCAGCGCCATCACGGGGGCCAGGCCCCAGAGGCTGGTGACCTGGGGATACAGCACCAGCCCGAAGAAGAGGATCACGGTGCCGACCCGCATCGCGCCGGTCTCCCCGATCCGGTGGACGATGGGTCCGAGCAATACGGCCCGCATCACCAGCGACAGGAAGGAGACGTACAGGAACACGTAGCCGATGGTCTCTTCGGTAAAGCAGAACACCTCGCCCAGGTAGAGCGCCAGCACCGCGGTCATCGCGGTGAAGCCCAGCATCCCGGCGGCGTAGATCCAGATCAGCCTGGGCACCGGCCCGTGGGGATGGCGCACCACCACCCAGGCGGCGTGCCAGACCGGCTTCCGCGCCGGGGCCGCGGCGCGGGCGGCGGCGGAGCGGGTTTCCGGGAGCCACTTCCAGGCGAAGGCCACGTTGAGGAGGCAGAGCCCCGCGGCGATCAGCCCGGGCGCGGCCTGGCCCCAGTGGGCCGCAAAGGATCCCAGCACCGGCCCGATCATGAGTCCCACGGCCGTGGCCGAGGAAAGCCACCCCAGCGCCCGGGCCCGGTCCCTGGGCGCCACCGAATCGGCCACGTAGGCGTGGGCCACCCCGGTGGTGCCGCCGCCGGCGCCCTGGATGATGCGGGAGGCGAACAGGAGCCAGATCGAATTGGCAAAGCCGAAGATGGCGAACGCCGCCGCCGAGCCCAGCAGGCCGGCGAGCAGCGCGGGGCGGCGGCCGTAGTGATCGGAGACCCGGCCCCACACCGGAGAGGCGAGCAGCTGGGCCACCGAGAACGACGCGATGATCGCGCCGATGATCTCGGGAGAAGCGTCGAGCTTGAGCGCGTAGAACGGCAGCAGCGGGAGCACCATCCCGAAGCCGAGCTGGTCGATCCCCGCGGTGGCAATAAGGATCGAGAGCCGGCGGAGCTGGTCGCGCTGCTTCTCTTCGGAAGGCTTCATCCGGCGATCGCAGCGTCGGCCACGCGATGCTGGATGCTGGGTGCTGGATGCTTGAGGCGGCGACCAGGCGGGAGTTCAGGGCTGCGGTGGCGTGGCACGCAGGTCCAGGAGGTTGAGGAAAAGGCGGTAGGCTCCCGGGACGCCGGCGGGCAGCTGCCGGAAGAACGACAAGCCGGTGTACACATAGGTCCCCCGCCCCACCGCGCCCACCAGGAGCCCGCCCCGGAGCGGGGCCTCCCCGGGATCGGCCATCTCCAGCAGGGGCTGGTAGGAGCGGTCCCAGCTCCGGGCGAAATAGAGCCCGCGCTCCTGGATCCAGCCGCTCCAGTCGGCAGCACCCAGCCGGTTGGGCCGGAGAAACAGCGGATGCTCGGGATTGAGCAGGGCGACCGGAGCGTGCTCGTCGGTCACCCGGTCGTGGCGGTTGGCCACCTGGAGCGGGGCCGGGGCGAAGTTCCCGTTGAAGAACTGATTCTGCTGGTACTGCACCACCAGCCGGCCCCCGCCCCGCACGTACTCGAGCAGGCGGGCGTTGTTCTCCCGCAGGGCCGGATCGGTCTCGTAGGCCCGGCTTCCCACCACGATCACGTCGTACTGGGCCAGGTTGCCGCGCTCCAGCGCCACCGCGTCGAGCAGGTCCACCGGAAGTCCGATTCCGAGCAGGGCCTCCGGCACCCGGTCGGAGGCGCCGCGGATGTACCCCACGTGGGTGACCGCAGGCAGGGTGATCGGCGCCGCGTGGATGGTGCTCACCGCATCGCGGGTCAGCGTCCTCGGCCGGATGTGGGGGTACTCCACCATGGCGAGTCCGCTGGTGTAGCGGCGTCCTGCCGAGTCGCGCGCCACCGCGCGAACCTCGTGGGTGCCCGGCGTCATCGCATCGGGGGGCCGCACCTGGAAGACCAGCGACTCGCGCTCCTCCTCCCGGCTCAGGCTGAAGCGCTGGGCCGGGACCGGCGGCCACCCGGCGGGGAGCTCGAGCGACACGGTGCCGTTGGTCGGGGTGGATGCCCCGTGCTGGAGGG
This sequence comes from Gemmatimonadales bacterium, assembly GCA_035249765.1. Classification (GTDB taxonomy): domain Bacteria; phylum Gemmatimonadota; class Gemmatimonadetes; order Gemmatimonadales; family GWC2-71-9; genus JABFSM01. Next base: position 1,984 of record DATFGC010000411.1, read on the forward strand.
TGACCGTGAAGGGCTGGGCGGCGCGCGCGCCGGTGGGCCAGACCTTGGCGGCGGGACCGAGTTTCACGTCCACCCGGGGCACCACCAGCACCGGGCGGCGGATCTCCCCGATGGCCTGGTCGCGGTAGCGGTGGACCACTTCCCGGGTCTGCACGAGCTGGCGCCCGGCTTCGGGGGTGAGGGTCACCCGAGCCTGAAGCGGGGCCGGCTCGAACGGCTCGCCCCAGTCGGTCCTGGAGCCTTCCCAGCGGTACATGGCGCCATCCCGCGGGGCCCGGAGGAAGTAGGGCGTCGTCACCGCCGCGTCCACCGGGAGGGTGACCTCCAGCACGCAGGTCGCCACGGCGCCGGGCGCCACCACAGCCCGCGACCCGGCGCAAGGGACCACGGTCCACCCCGGCGGGGTGATCAGTGCAAAGCCAACCTCGGCCGGCCGGGCGCCGCCATTCCACGCGGTGAGCCGCACCGGAACCTTCTGCCCCGGAGTAAGCCGGCCGTCACCGGTGATCGCATCCACCACCAGCCCGGCCCGGATCGCCGCGGCATCATCGGCGTGGCGGCGCTGGTCCCGGGCTTCGATCCCCTCTCCCGAGACCACCGCGGTGGTGTCGATCCCGTCCCAGAGGTCCCGGCCGTTTCGTCCGGTGCGGTCGGTCACCAGGGCGAGACGGATGGTGGAAGGTCCCGGCTCCTGGAGCACCCCCATGTCCTGGGAGCGGTGCAGGCTCCGGCCCCGCATCGCCACCTGGCGATAGGACTGACCGATGTCGGGGTCGAGGATACCGCCCTGAAGGGTGTGGGTGGCGCCGGTGCCGTCGAATCGCGCCGAACGGAACAGCTTGGCGGGAGTCCAGGGGGCGAGACCCTCCTCGCTGGCGAGCTCGGGGAAGCGGGCTGGATCGCCGGCCGCCTCGAACGCCTCCCGCGCGGCCCAGCCGGCTTGCTGGTGCTGGCCGTGGCCGTCGCGGTCGGTGCCGGAGAAGATCGAGATGATGAGCTGGGGACGGAAGCGGCGGACCACCCGCACCACGTCCTTGAGCACCGAGTCCCGGGGCCAGAGCCGGAACGCCTCGTCCACCGTCTTGGAGAAGCCGAAATCGAAGGCCCGGGTGAAGTACTGGCGGGCGCCGTCGAGGGCGCGGGCCGCGAGCAGCTCCTCGCTCCGGATCAGGCCCAGCTCTTCGCCCAGCTCGGGCCCGATGAGGTTCTGTCCCCCCTCGCCCCGGGAGAGCGAGAGGTAAGCGGCCTCCGCCCCCTGGCTCCGGACCAGGACGGTGAGCAGCTCGGTGTCCTCGTCGTCAGGGTGGGCCGCGATCATCAGGGCCCGCTTGTTGTGCCCCAGCATCCGCTCGGCCTGCCGGAGGGCGACGGTGCCGCCGGTGCTGGGCCCCAGCGATTGCTGCGCGGCCAGGGCCTGGGGAAGCAGCGCCAGCAGGATCAGGGCAAGACGAGTCATGCACCGGCCGGGGGTACGGGGTCTTCGTCGTCGTCACGCCGGTCCCGCTCGGAAGGGGGCGGCGGCGGGGCATTCCTTCCCAGCACGAACGCAATCACGAAACAGAGGAGGGCGAAGACCAGCAGCGCCTGCCCCAATCCGCTCACCACCCCGTTGAGCAGGAGCAGCATCCCGATCGAGACGGTAATGGTCCCGACGGCACGGAGCAGCTCGTCGAGATTCTTCCAGCGGGTGTGCCGTCCCCAGTACAGCGAGGACAGGAGCCCCAGCACCCCAAGGAAGAGGATGCCGTACCAGATCGCGATCCAATACGACCGTCCGGCAACCATCCCGTCTCCTCAGCTCTCCCCGAGACCGCTACAGCGGGCGCAGGGACACTCCCGGCGCAGCCGCTCGAAGGTGTAGATCCCCGTGCCGTGCCCGTCGCTCCAGCGGATCCGGAGCCCGTATGCCCCCACCAGGCGGACTTCGAGCGGCCGGATGTCCGGCGCCACCGTGGCCGGATCGAGCAGGCGGCGCCCGCTCATCTCTTCCACGCATTCGGCGCAGGGACAGGCAAGCCGGAGCTCCCGGGCGGGATAGAGCGCGCGGTGACCCGCCGCATCCCACTCGATCAGCACCCCGTCGTCGCGGCGGGTGACCGCCACCGGCAGCGGATTCGTGACGGCCAAACCACAGTCCTTCCCTCCCGCCTCGACGACGCGGGCATGTATCTTAGGGGCCGAGCCAGATGAAGGTACTCTCGACGGAGCCAGACCTCCCATGACCACCCGGCTGAATTCCTTCGGGGCCAGGGCCGAGCTCTCGCTGCCCGGCGGCAGGGCGGTGATTTTCCGTCCCGGCGAGCTGGAGCGCAAGGGCGTGGGGAGGCTGGACCGGCTTCCCTTTTCGATCCGGGTGCTCCTGGAGAATGCCCTGCGCCATGCCGGGCGTGGGGTGGTGACCGACGACCACATCGCGGCACTGGCTCGATGGAGCTCGGCTCCATCGTCCGGAAATGAAATTCCTTTCATGCCGGCCCGGGTGGTGCTCCAGGATTTCACCGGCGTGCCCTGCGTGGTGGATCTGGCGGCGATGCGCGACGCGATGGCCCGAATGGGCGGCGACCCGGGCCAGATCAACCCGGTGGTGCCCTGCGACCTGGTTATCGACCACTCGGTCCAGGTGGACCACTACGGCACGGCCGACGCCTTCCGCCAGAACGTGGCGATGGAATTTGAGCGCAACGCCGAGCGCTATCAACTCCTCAAGTTCGCCCAGCGGGCCTTTGCCGGGTTCCGGGTGGTCCCTCCCGGAACCGGCATCGTCCACCAGGTCAACCTCGAATACCTCGCCCCGGTGGTCCAGCTCCGGGAGCAGCACGGCGAGCAGACCGCCTACCCCGATACGCTGGTGGGCACCGACTCCCACACGACGATGATCAACGGGCTCGGGGTTCTGGGCTGGGGGGTGGGAGGCATCGAGGCCGAGGCGGTGATGCTGGGACAGCCCTACTTCATGGTGGTTCCCGAGGTGATCGGGGTCAAGCTGACCGGCGACCTGCCGCTCGGCACCACCGCCACCGACCTGGTGCTCCGGATCACCCAGATGCTCCGGAAGCACGGAGTGGTGGACAAGTTCGTGGAGTTCCACGGACCGGGGCTCTCCCGGCTGGGGCTGGCCGACCGGGCCACCATCGCCAACATGGCCCCGGAGTACGGCGCCACCATGGGATTCTTCCCGGTCGACGCCGAGACCCTGGAGTACCTGCGGCGCACCGGGCGGGGCGCCGAAGCTCAGCGCACCGAGGTGTACACCCGGGAAGTCGGGCTGTTCCGCACCGATTCCACCCCCGATCCCGAATTCACCGCCCGGCTCGAGCTCGACCTCGGCACCATCGAGCCCAGTCTGGCGGGGCCGCGGCGGCCCCAGGACCTGGTGCCGCTCAAGGACCTGAAGCGGAACTTCGCCATCTCGCTCCCCGGACTCATGTCGGCAGGAACGCCGGCGGAGCGGCGCGCGGTCGCCGAGACCAACTATTCCCGCTGGGTGGGCGAAGGCGGCTCGGCCGGGGTGGCGACGGCACTGGAGACCGAGCCCGACCCGGTGCACGACGAGACCGCCTTTCCGGTCCGGGACGGAATGGCGGTCATCGCGGCGATCACCAGCTGCACCAACACCTCCAACCCGTCGGTCATGGTGGGGGCCGGACTGCTGGCGAAGAAGGCGGTCGAGAAGGGGCTCACCAGCCGGCCCTGGGTCAAGACCAGCATGGCGCCGGGCTCCCGGGTGGTCACCGCGTATCTGGATGCCGCGGGGCTCACTCCGTACTTCGAGCGGCTGGGGTTCAACACGGTGGGATACGGCTGCACGACCTGCATCGGGAACAGCGGCCCCCTGCCGGAGCCGGTGGCCACCGCGATCGAGCAGCACGAGCTGGTGGCCGCCGCGGTGCTCTCCGGCAACCGGAACTTCGAGGCCCGGATTCACCCGCTGGTCCGGGCCAACTACCTCGCCTCGCCGATGCTGGTGGTGGCGTTCGCGCTCGCGGGGCGGGTGGACGTGGACCTGGCCACCGAGCCGCTGGGCAAGGGCAAAGACGGGAAGCCGGTGTACCTCCGCGACATCTGGCCCGGCACCGAGGAGATCCGCGCCACCATGGCGGCATCGCTCAAACCCAGCATCTTCACCGAGAAATACGCCTCGGTGTTCGACGGCGACGAGGAGTGGCGCGCGCTCGAGGTGCCCGGGGGTGACCGGTTCGCCTGGGCTCCCGAGTCCACCTACGTGCGGGAGCCGCCCTTTTTCGTTGGACTGCCCGCCCAGCCCGCCCCGATGACCGACATCACCGGCGCGCGGGTCCTGGTCTCACTGGGAGATTCGGTCACCACCGACCACATCTCCCCGGCGGGCTCGATTCCCAGGAGCGGACCGGCCGCGCGCTATCTCCTCGAGCACGGGGTGGCTCAGGAGGACTGGAACACCTTCGGGGCCCGGCGGGGCAATCACGAAGTGATGATGCGGGGCACCTTCGGCAACGTGCGGATCAAGAACAAGCTGGTACCGGGAAAAGAGGGAAACTGGACCCTGCATCTGCCGTCCGGAGAGATGGTCTCGATCTATGACGCCGCCATGCTCTACCTGGGGAAGGGGGTGCCGCTGCTGGTGCTGGCCGGACAGGAGTACGGCAGCGGTTCGAGCCGGGACTGGGCCGCCAAGGGCACCACCCTGCTCGGAGTGCGCGCAGTGCTGGCCGACAGCTACGAGCGAATCCACCGGAGCAACCTGGTCGGGATGGGCGTGCTGCCGCTGGGCTATGAGGCGGGACAGTCGCGGGAATCGCTGGGGCTCACCGGGCAGGAGGTCTACGACATCTCGGGCATCGCGTCGGGGCTGACACCCGGCGGGCGGGTTATGGTCCGGGCCCGGGACGATGACGGGAAGCAAACGGTGTTCCAGGCGGTGGTGCGGCTCAACTCCCCGGTGGAGCTGGAGTACCTGAAACACGGGGGCATCCTTCCCCGAGTGCTGAGGAAGTTCCTGGCCGGGTGAGCGGTGAGAGGTGAGCGTGAGCGGTGAGCGGTGAGCGGTGAGCGGGAAAAACAAAAGAGAAAAACAGAGGGGCCCCGATGGTCTCGGAGCCCCCGCTCACTGCTTACCGCTTACCGCTCACCCGACTCGGAGCCTCACGCTACAAGATCTTTGAGGCGCTCCCCCGTCTCGCCCTCGCGCAGCCGGATCAGGGCGCGGTCGCGCAGCTGACGAATCCGCTCCCGGGTGACGCCCATCATCCGGCCGATCTCCTCCAGGGTGCGGCTCTGGCCGTCCTCTATGCCGAAGTAGAGCCGCAGCACCTTGGCGTCGCGGGGCGGCAGGGTGGCCAGCGCCGCCTCGATGTCCTGGGTCTGGCTGTTGGCCATGGTCCCGGCATCGGTGCCTTCCTGGTCGGCGGCGAAGCGCTCGATCCGCTCGTTGCCGTCGCCATCCCGGGTGGGATGATCCAGCCGCACCGCCTCGGAGTTGAGCGCCGAGAGCGAGCGCACCGCTTCCGGGGTGAGCCCGGTGGCGCGGGCCAGCTCCTCGGTAGTCGGCATCCGGCCCAGCTTTTCCTTGAGCAGGGTCGTGGTCCGGCCCAGCCGGCTCAGATCCGCGGTGCGGTTGAGCGGCACCCGGACCGGCCGCCCATGCCGGGCGATCGCCGCCTGCACCGCCTGACGAATCCACCAGACGGCGTAGGAGATGAACTTGACGCCGCGGTCCGGATCGAACTTCCGGGCCGCAGTCATCAATCCGAGGTTCCCTTCCCCGATGAGGTCAACGAGCGGGACCCCCCGGTTCTGGAACTTCTTCGCAACCGACACCACGAAACGCACGTTGTGGCGCGCCAGTTTTTCCTGGGCGGCCACGTTGCCCCGGAAAGCCTTGCGGGCCAGCTCCATCTCTTCATCCCTGGAGAGAAGGGGCACCCGGCTGATCTCGTCGAGGTAGAGATCGAGGCTCTCACGACCCTCGTCCACCGCCTTGGCGATCTGGGCCGGCTTGACTGCGTTACGCTTGGTGCGAGGGGCTGTCGCCACGTCCGCTGCCTCCTTCGTCCTTGCGTGTTTTGTGCTATCCATCAGATGGAAATCGAAATCCGATCCCGACAAACCCAAGCCACTAAGATAACGCCTAAACCACGAAAAATCAACGGGTTAGGTAAATTACTGCGCTCCATGGGCTTGCGCGATTTTCCTTCTCCGACCCTCCGGATAACCCAACGGCTGGCGGACTTTCGGGCACTTGACCCTCGGTCCCCAGCCGTCCATTGAACCGTTCACATAGTTGGAGACGTTGGAAGCCCCCCGGGGGCACACCGGCGCGCGGTCAGACCGTCTTGAGCTCGGTGACCAACCGGGCGAGGGACGATTTCGCGTCCCCGAAGAGCATGGCGGTCCGGGGGTCGTTGAACAGGGCATTCTCGATTCCGGCGAACCCGGCGCCCCGGCCCCGCTTCATGACGATCACCATCCGGGCCTTGTCCACGTCGAGGATCGGCATCCCGTAGATCGGGCTGGACGGATCGCTCCGGGCCGCGGGATTCACCACGTCGTTGGCCCCGATCACCAGGGCCACGTCGGCCCGCTCGAAGTCGCCGTTCACCTCCTCCATGTCGTAGAGCCGGTCGTAGGGCACGTTGGCTTCGGCCAGCAGGACGTTC
>DATFGC010000412.1:0-5575 GCA_035249765.1 Gemmatimonadales bacterium
AAGCGGTCGAGGCCACGGTCTCGGGCCGTACGGTGTACGCTCCCGAGGTGCTCCGGCACCGGCTCTTCCTGACTCATCTGGCCCAGTGGCCCGACTCGCCCGAGGTGCACGAGGTCGAGAGCTCGGCGGCGGTGCCGCTCATCACCCATCGGGTCGTCCGGGCGGTGGTGGTGATTCGCACTCGGCGGGGCGAGCCGATGCTCACCCAGGAGCAGGTGGGCCACGTCGAGCGGCTGGTGCACGCCACCGCGGCCCTGCTGGAGCGGGAAGACCGCCGCGCCGGAGCAGCTCGTCGGCAGGCCCACGCGGGGGCGGTGGATCCCCTGACCGGGTGCGGCACTCTCGACGCCTTCGACCGCCGGCTCCGGGAAGAGCTGGAGCGGGTGCGCCGCTACGGCTCCGAGCTGGCCCTCGCGCTGGTGGACGTGGACTCGCTCCGGGAGCTCAATCAGCGGCTGGGCGCCGAGGCGGGCGACCGATTCCTCAACCAGCTGGGCGCGCTGCTCAACCAGGAAGTCCGGTCGCCCGACTTCGTGGCCCGTTACGGGGGCGACGAGTTCGCCCTGCTGATGCCTTCGACCGGGCTGCCCGGCGCCCGGCACCTGCTGGGCCGGATCGCGGCGCGGATCGAAGCCCACCGCTGGACCGATCTCCCTGACACCGAACGGCCCCGGCTGGCCGTGGGACTGGCGACCTTTCCCCATCCCGGAGTGCTGCGCGCCGAGGACCTGCTGGCGATGGCGGAGACCGCGTTAGCTGGTGACAAAGCAGGCAAACCCGCGGCCGCGTAGAGCTATCGGCTATCAGCTCTCCGTCAGGCAACGGCTGGTCCCGCTCACCGCTCACCGCTCACCGCTCACCGTCTTCTCAGCCAGTCGGCGGGATCCAGCGCAATCTGATTCTCCCCCCGGATCTCGAAATAGAGATGGGCTCCCTGATCGGTGTTGGTGCCGCCCACCGTCCCGATGGCGGCGCCGCGCTGCACGGTCTCGTCCTTGGCCACCGACGCGGTGGCCAGCTGCATGTAGAGCGAGAAGTATCCGTTGCCGTGCTCCAGCACCACGGTGAGGCCGTAGGTGCCCAGCCGCTGCACCAGCGCGACCCGTCCCGAGGAAACCGCCTTGACCGGGGTGCCCGCCGGGGCCCCGATGCCGATGCCGTTCCGGCGGATCACCGCGCCGCTGGGCAGGGTGTCTCGTCCGAACTGGAAGAGGATCCGGCCCGACACCGGCCAGTCGAGCGAGCCCAGGTCGGCGGTGGTGAGGTCGCCGCCGCCGGCATTGACCGGCCGGGGCGCACCGGTCCGGGGGGCGCGCCGGGCCCGCTCCAGCGCGGCCAGCACGTCATTGAGCCGGGCCTCGTCCCGCTCCAGGATGGAGATCCGCTCCCGGGTGCTCTCGCTGGTCCTCCGCAACCGCCCCAGCTTGGCGGACCGCTCGTCGGCCAGGGCCACGTAGCTCTTGAGCTCGCTGGCCCGCTCCTCCCGCCGGCGGTCGAGGTCCTCCTGGACGTTGACCAGCTCGCCCCGCTGCTGCCGGATCCGGGTCTCCAGCCGGCCGATATCCTGGACCAGGGAGCGATCCTGCCGGTTCTGGAGGTAGAGATACTTGTAGCGGGAGAGCAGGTCGCCGAATGACTCGGCGGTGAGCAGCACCTGGAAGGTATAGAGCGGGCCCCGCTTGTAGATGTCGATCAGGCGCCGCTCCAGCACCGCCCGGCGGTCGAGCAGATTGTCCTGGGCGAGGGCCAGCTCCTGGCTGGAGTTGAGGAGCTGGTCTCCTAACCCGCGCATCTGGCGCTCCAGCTCGTTCACCAGCCGGTTGGTGACCTCGCGCTGGCGCTCGATGTTGCGCAGCTCGGCCCCGGCATCCCGCACCTGGCTCTCCAGCTGCTGCTGCTCCCGGCGCAGCCGGTCCCGCTCGGCCCGGATGGCCTCCAGCCGGCGGCGGGAGGCCTCGTAGTCGGGTTGCGGCGTCTGGGCCGACAAGCCCGCAGCCGTCAGGGCCCCCCCGAGCGAAGCGAGGGGCCGGCAGCCGGCAGTCCCCAACCCCCAACTCCCAACCCCCAACCCCCCGACCAGGAGCATTGCCCGCCACCTAAACATGCCGCAGATGCCTCCCCACACTGAGCAGACTTCCCAGTAACCCGAGCAGGGTCCCGAAGATCACGATCAGGAGCAGGTGCACCGGCTGGAAGAACACCACGCTCCCGCCCAGCTCCCCGGTGCTCTTCCGGAAGAGGGAAAAGGTGGCCCAGCACATCGCCACCGCCAGCAGCCCGCCCAGCACCCCCTTGATCAGGCCCTCGAGGAGGAAGGGGCCCCGGATGTACCGGTTGGTGGCGCCCACCAGGCGCATGATGGAGATCTCCCCGGCCCGTTGCAGCACGGTGATCCGGATGGTCACCCCGATGATCACGATGGCCACCGCGGCAAAGGCGAGCCCGATCACCAGGCCGATCACCCCGGCCATGTCGCGGAGCCGGTCCAGCCGCTGGACCCAGTCGCGGCCGTAGCGCACGTCGTCCACGAAGGGGAAGGCCCGGATCCGCTCGGCGACCCGCTGGGCGCTTGCGCCGTCGCGGAATTCCGGCTTGAGCCGGATCTCGATCGAGGCCGGCAACGGATTGGTCTCGAGATCCCGATAGGCTTCCTGGAATTCCACCAGCTCGCTGCGGGCGCGGTCGAGCGCCTGCTCGGCGGTGACGTAGCCGACTTCCTGCACCTCGGGAAACGCCTGGATGTCCTGACTCGCCGCGGTGACCGCCTCGGTCGGGGTGCCCCGGAGAATGAAGGCCACCACCTCGACCCGCTCGGCGATGCCCTGGAGCGTCTCCCGGAAATTGAGCGCCACCAGGCCGAACAGCCCGATGGTGAAGAGCGAGAAGCCGATCGAGGCGATCGAGAGCGCGGACAGGAGCGGGGTGCGGCGGAAGGTGCGGAGCGCGTCATGGAGCAGCCCGGGGAGCCTCATGCCGTCGCTCCGGGCGCCGGCTCGGCCGACGAGTCGTAGACGATCTGGCCGCCTTTGAGCTCGATCACCCGATACCCGGTGTCCCGCACCAGGGCCAGGTTGTGGGTGGCCATCACCACCACCGTCCCGCCCCCGTTGATCTGCTGGAGCAGCTGGAAGATGCCCCGGGTGGCCCGCTCGTCGAGATTGCCGGTCGGCTCGTCGGCAATCAGCACCGGAGGATCGTTGACCAGAGCGCGGGCGATCGCCACCCGCTGCTGCTCACCGCCGGAGAGCTCCTTGGGATACACCCGCGCCTTCGAGGCGAGGCCCACCTGGGTCAGCGCCCGCATCACCCTGCCGGGAATGGCCTCCCGGCGGGCGCCGGTCACTTCGAGGGCGAACCCGACGTTCTCCTCCACGGTGCGGTACTCCAGCAGCCGGAAATCCTGGAAGACGATGCCCAGCTTGCGGCGGAGCCGGGGGACGTCGCGCTTGCCCAGCTTGCCGATCGGGAACCCCGACACCCGCACCTCGCCCGAGGTGGGTTTCTGCTCGCCGATGATGAGCGAGAGGATCGAGGACTTGCCGGCCCCGGAATGTCCGGTGAGGAAGACGAACTGCCCCTTGGGTACGTGGAAGGAAACGTCGCGAAGCCCCTGCACGCCGTTGGCGTAGGTCTTGGAGACGTGGGAGAATCGGATCACGGCATGAATCTAATTGGGAGGCAACAGGCAACCGGCAACCGGCAACCGGCAGGCAAGGGGCATTGGGCAATGGGCAATGCAGGGTACGCCCTCTTCGCGCTTCGCAATTCGCGACTACCTGCTTAGCGCCTGCTCCAGGTCCGCAATCAGGTCCTCCGCGTCCTCGATGCCGCAGGAGAGCCGCACGAAGCCTTCGGGGATTCCCAGGCCGGTCATCGCGTCGGGGGACTGGCCCTTGTGGGAGGTGAGCCGGGGCTCCGAGACCAGGCTCTCGACTCCGGCGAGGCTCGGGGCATGCACGAACAGCCGGAGCCGCTTGAGGAACCGTTCCGCCGCGCCGGTCCCTCCTTTGAGGGCAGCGCCCACCATGCCGCCGAACCCGTCCAGGGTCCGGGCCGCGATCTCGTGATCGGGATGAGAAACCAGGCCGGGGTAGTTCACCGCGCTGATCCGGGGATGCCCGGCGAGGAAGGTCGCCACCGCGAGGCCGTTGGCGTTGTGGCGCGCCATCCGGACCGCCAGGGTCTTCATGCCCCGCTCCACCAGCCACGCCGCGTGCGGGTCGATGGCCGGTCCCCAGGTGCGCAACAGCCGGATCACCTCCTCGATCACCGAGCGGGTGCCCGCCACCGCGCCGGCGATGGTGTCGCTGTGCCCGTTGAGGTACTTGGTGGCGCTGGTGATCACCACGTCGGCGCCGTGCTCCAGCGGGCGGAAGTTCACCGGGCTGGCGAAGGTCGAGTCCACCAGCAGCGCCACCCCGAACTCCTTGGCGATCCCGGCGATCGGGGCGAGGTCCAGCACCCGGATCGTGGGATTGACCGGGGACTCGATGAAGAGGGCCCGGGTGTTCTTCTTGATCGACCGGCGCCAGACCCGGGGGGTCGTGGGATCCACGTAGGTCACGGTGATGCCCAGCCGGCCGAATTCCTCGTCGAACAGCTTGAGGGTGCCGCCGTAGATCCAGCGGCTGGACAGGAGATGGTCGCCCGGCCCCAGCACCGCGAGATGGGCCAGCGCCGTGGCGGCCATCCCGCTGGCCAGGAACACCGCGTCCTCGGCCCCCTCGAGCAGGGCGTACTTGCGGGCCAGGCTCTGCTGGTTGGGGTTGTTGCCGTAGCGGCTGTAGAGCACTTCCCGTTCGGAGCCCACCGTGTTCACGAAGGTGGCGGACTGCATGACGGGAGAGACCACCGGCTCGTTCTCCCGGCGGGGCGCGGGGAGGCCGTGCACCGCGATGGTCGAGCGGCCCAGCCGGGGGGTGCTCACGAGAGGCTGAGCGGCCGGTAGGTGCCCCCCGCGGCCTGGATCAGCCGCCGGAGCGCGAGGGACTGGAGCGCGTCGGCGGCGCGCTCCACGGTCCAGGTCAGCGCGTCGGCCAGCCGCTTGGCATCGCCCGCGCCCAGCCGCTGAATGGTCTGGAAGGCGGTAACCGCGTCGGGAGTGGCGACGCCCAGCACCCGTGGTGCGGCCTCTCCGTCGGTCAGCGCGGCCACCGACAGGCCGTGCCGCTCCAGCACATGGTCGATGGCGTCGAGGTGACTGTCGGTGATCCCGGAGAGCACCACGTAGTGCTCGTCCTCGGTGGCGACCCGGAGCAGGAGCTTGGCCACGACCTCGTCGGCGCAGCTGAAGTCGAGCAGCCCCACCGCGGTGAAGTCGAGCTGGGTGGTGCGATGGCTGGCGCCCGCGATGGTTTGCTCGATCCGGTCCCGGAGCGCGGCGCCGGTCGAGCGGGTGACCATGTCGGAGTAGGGTGTGGCGACGGTCTCGCGAAGCAGTGGGGCCAGGTCAATTCGCTGCATCATCGCGCGTCGGCCTCCTGGGCGGGAATGGTGATCTGGACTTGGGAGCCCGGGAAGAATGGAAGATGCTCGGCCAGGGGCACATCGTCATCCCAGGCCGGGACCACGGCCA
>DATFGC010000413.1:0-6279 GCA_035249765.1 Gemmatimonadales bacterium
GAAGTCCGAGTCGGTGTGGGTAACCTGGCTGGCGGTACCTCCATCCGACTGGGTCACCCGCAGCAGATCCACCCGGGGCGCCACCCAGGGCTTGATCGAGAACACCGGGTTCGGAATGGTGAGCGCGATGCCGATCCCCGCCGGGATGTGCCAGGTTGTGAGATCGAGGGCGTCGCCCTCGATGGTGGTAGCGGTCCGGGTGTATCGCGCCACGCCGCCCTGCAGCGTCACCGAGAGCGGAATCAGCGGGCCGCCGATGATCTTGAGATTGGCGGTGGCCCCGGCCGAATTGATCCGTTCCACGGCACCCTTGGGATCCCAGGTCGCCACCGTCGCGGTGAACCCCAAGGGGCCAAGACCGATCGCTCCGGTCGCCCCGAACGCGACTCCCTTCCCCGCGGCGGCGCTCGGGAACCCGGCGTCGGCGGCGATCCCGATCCCGGTGCCGACGCCGGCATTGCGCACCGGAAGACCGGCGACTTGCGCGACGAGGCCGCCGGCAGGACCGGCGGCCAGGAGGAAGAGCAGCGCCGGGAGGCGCGTGGATCGTGTCATGCGGATCTCCGGAGCGCGACGCCGCGAGGGAATCAGCGCGTGAACGAGAAGCCGACCGAGAAGTTCTCGATGTCGCCGATGCCGATGCCGAGCCGGAGCTCGAAGCGACGGTTGATGCGCAGGTCCGCGCCGAGGCCCAGCGCCACGCCGACATCGCTGTCGCCGTCGCCGAAGGTGGGAATGATCACCGGCTCCACGTACGGCACCAGGCTCGAGTTGGAATTCTCGAACTGCACCCGGCGGCCCAGCGAGAGCCCGATCGGAATGAAGAGCCGCGACCCTCCCGACACCAGATGCGCACCAGCCCCGGTGATCAGCGCGCCGTCGAGCGGAAAATCGTCGCTCTGGTCGATCACCCGGTAGCGGGCATCGAGGCCGATCAGCAGCCCCGCCTTGCAGCCGTCGCAGTCGCCGTTGTCCTGGACCCCGCCCCGGATCGCGAAGTCCCAGCGGGCGCCGGAGTGGCTGAAGCCGTAGAAGCCCTCGATGGCGATGTTTCCCGCGTCTGAAACGTTGGCCCCGATCTCGTACCGGTCGAAGGCCCGGTAGGGCGCGTGGAAGACGGGAGTTCCGGTGGACTGCGCGGCGAGAGGGGCGGTGACGGCGAGGCAAAGCGCGGCGAGCAGCTTACGCGGCATCGGATTCTCCTTGGACGGTTTCGGCGACGACGCGAACGGTGTTGGAGACGACCTGCAGGAATCCCCCCTGCACACGAAACCTGCTGGTCGCGCCCCCGTGCCGGATGGCCAGCGTCCCGCTGCCGAGCAGGGTCATGAACGGCGCGTGGCGGGGAAGAATACCCACCTCGCCGTCGTAGGCGGGAGCCACCACGCTCTCCGCCTCGCCGTCGAACACGGCCCGCTCCGGACTGATCACCAGCACCCGCATCATGACGCCGCCAGCTCCTTGGCGCGGGCCATCACGTCGTCGATCCCGCCCTGCATGTAGAAGGCCTGCTCCGGCAGATGATCGAATTCGCCCGACAGGACCCGCTCGAAGCTGGCGATGGTGTCCTCCAGCTTGACGTACTTCCCCTTGAATCCGGTGAACTGCTCGGCCACGAAAAACGGCTGGGAGAGGAAGCGCTGGAGCCGGCGGGCCCGGGCCACGATCAGCTTGTCGTCCTCGGACAGCTCGTCCATGCCCAGGATCGCGATGATGTCCTGAAGCGCCTTGTAGCGCTGCAGGGTGCGCTGCAACCCGACCGCCACGTTGTAGTGCCGCTGCCCCACGAACTGGGGATCCAAAATCCGGCTCGAGCTGTCGAGCGGATCCACCGCGGGGTAGATCCCCAGCTCCGAGATGGCCCGGGAAAGCACCACCGTCGCATCGAGGTGGGCGAACGCGGTGGCCGGCGCCGGATCGGTGAGGTCGTCGGCGGGAACGTAGATCGCCTGCACCGAGGTGATGGAGCCCTTCTTGGTCGAGGTGATCCGCTCCTGGAGATCGCCCATCTCGGTGCCCAGGGTCGGCTGGTACCCCACCGCGCTGGGCATCCGGCCCAGCAGCGCCGACACTTCGGAGCCGGCCTGGGTGAACCGGAAGATGTTGTCGATGAAGAGCAGCACGTCCTGCCCCTCGACGTCGCGGAAGTACTCGGCGATGGTGAGTCCGGTGAGCCCCACCCGGAGGCGGGCGCCGGGCGGCTCGTTCATCTGGCCGTAGACCAGCGCCACCGAGCCCAGAATGCCGGCTTCCTTGAACTCGAGGTAGAGATCGTTGCCCTCGCGGGTGCGCTCGCCCACGCCGCAGAACACCGAGCGGCCCCCGTGGCCCTTCTGGACGTTGTTGATCAGCTCCTGGATGACGACGGTCTTGCCCACGCCGGCGCCGCCGAAGAGCCCGATCTTGCCGCCCTTCACGAACGGCGCGATCAGGTCGATGACCTTGATGCCGGTCTCGAAAATCGTGGTCTTGGGCTCCAGGTCCACGAATTTGGGGGTCTCGCGGTGGATGGCCCACCGCTCGGTGCCCGCGGGGATCGGCTCCCCGCCGTCCACCGGCTCGCCCAGCACGTTGAGGATCCGGCCCAGCGCCGGAGCGCCCACCGGCACCGTGATCGGCCCGCCGGTGTCCAGCGCCTTCATGCCGCGGACCACGCCATCGGTGGAGCTCATCGCCACCGCGCGGACCTGGTTCTGGCCGATATGCTGCTGCACCTCGGCGACCAGCCGCACCGGCATGGCGGCGGTCGAATCCTCGACCAGAAGCGCGGAATAGATCTCCGGCAGATGGTCGGGGGCGAATTCGACGTCGAGTACCGGGCCGATAATCTGGACGACGGAGCCGACGTTCTTCTCAGCGGCCACGGACGTAGTCATGTTCTGCGTTCCTTGTGTCCTGAAAGTTCCTGGTGGGGCATTCGGCAGTGGGCACTAGGCAATAGTGCCGTTTGCCGTTTGCCCATTGCCCATTGCCTAGCCCAGCGCCGCCGCTCCCCCAACGATCTCCGAGATCTCCTGGGTAATCGCCGCCTGGCGCTGGCGGTTGTAGGTCCGGGTCAGATATTCGATGATCTCGCCCGCGTTATCCGTTGCATTCTTCATCGCGGTGCGCCGGGCGCCCTGCTCCCCCGCCACCGTCTCCACCAGCCCGCGGTAGATCATGTTGCGCACGTAGAGCGGCAGCAGCTGCTCCAGGATCGCCCCGGGATCGGGCCGCAGGATGTAATCGGGCCGGCGGGTACGGTCGGCCGGCGGCTCCACCGGGAGGATCCGGGCGATGGTGGGCGGGGTGGTGAGCGCGCTCACGAACTTGGCGTACACCAGGTCCACGCTGGCGAGCTGTCCCGCTTCGTACGCCGCGATCAGCGGCGCCACCACGCTCGCGGCGTGCTCGGCGGTGGGCTTGTCGCCGATGTCCTGGCGATCGGCCGCGAGCGGGCGCTTGAGGTACTTGAAGAACCCGGCGCCCTTCTTCCCGATGGCGTGGATCTCCACCGTGTAGCCCTCGGCCTCCAGCTGCTCGATCCGCCGCCGGGCTTCCTTGATCAGGTTGGAGTTGAAGGCCCCGGCCAGCCCGCGGTTCGAGGTCACCAGGATCACGGCCGCGCGGGCCGGGCCGCCCCTGGCCGGAGGCGCCGGACGGCGCAGCAGGGGGAACTGGGCCGAGAGCTCCGGGGTGACCAGATCGGCCAGCACCTCGCGCAGCGCTTCGGCGTAGGGACGCGCCGCGACCACCCGGTCCTGGGCGCGCTTCAGCTTGCTGGTCGCCACCAGCTCCATGGTCCGGGTGATCTTCCGGGTGTTCTGGACCGATTTGATCCGGCCCCGGAGCTTGCCGCCTTTTCCGGCCATCTTACTCGGCCCGGAACAGCGGCTTGAAGGCGTCGATCGCGGCCTTGAGGCTGGCCGTGAGCTCGGCGTCGAGCGCCTTCCTGGTGCGAATGCCCTCGAGAATGTTCCCCGGCGCGTTGGCCACGTACTCGAGGAAATCCCGCTCCCACTGCCGGATCTGCTTGAGATCCACATCGTCCAGGTAGCCGTTGGTGACCGCGTAGATGATGGCCACCTGCCGCTCCACCGGCACCGGCTGGTACTGGGGCTGCTTGAGCACCTCGACCAGGCGGGCGCCCCGGGCCAGCTGCTTCTGGGTCGCGGCGTCGAGATCGGATCCGAACTGGGCGAAGGCTTCCAGCTCGCGGTACTGGGCCAGCGACAGCCGGAGCGGACCGGCCACCTGCTTCATGGCCTTGATCTGGGCGTTGCCGCCCACCCGGCTCACGCTGATCCCGGCGTCCACCGCGGGCCGCACGTTCGAGTAGAACAGATCGGTGGTGAGGAAGATCTGCCCGTCGGTGATCGAGATCACGTTGGTGGGGATGTAGGCCGAGACGTCGCCGGCCTGGGTCTCGATGATCGGGAGCGCGGTCAGCGAGCCGCCCGGCTTCTTGATCCGGGGATCGTAGCGGATCGCGCCGGCGTCTTCCGAGATCTTGGCGGCCCGTTCCAGCAGGCGGCTGTGCAGGTAGAACACGTCACCCGGATAGGCTTCCCGCCCCGGAGGCCGCCGGAGGATCAGCGACATCTGCCGGTAGGCCGCCGCCTGCTTGGTCAGGTCGTCGTACACGCAGAGGGTCGCCTTCCCCTCTTCGTACATGAAGTGCTCGGCGATGGCGCAGCCGGCGTAAGGAGCGATGAACTGGAGCGGGGCAGGCTCCGACGCGGAGGCCACCACGACGATGGTGTAGTCCAGCGCGCCGGCTTCCTTGAGCTTCTCCACCACCGTCGCGACCGTCGAGCGCTTCTGCCCGATCGCCACGTACACGCAGATCACCCCGGTGCCCTTCTGATTGATGATCGTATCCACCGCGATGGCGGTCTTCCCGGTGCCCCGGTCGCCGATGATCAGCTCCCGCTGCCCCCGCCCGATCGGAATCATCGCGTCGATGGCTTTGATGCCGGTCTGCAGCGGCTCCTTGACCGGCTGCCGCACGATGATGCCCGGGGCGATCATTTCCACCGGGCGGCGGGCGCTGGTCTGAATCGGTCCCCGGCCGTCCACCGGCTCGCCCAGCGCATTCACCACCCGGCCCAGCATCGCCGGACCGGTCGGCACCTCGAGCAGCCGGCCGGTGCACCGAACTTCGTCGCCCTCCTTGAGCTTGAGGTAATCGCCCATGATGGCGGCGCCGACATTGTCCTGCTCGAGATTGAGCACCAGCCCGTTGATGACTTCCCCGGTCTCCGACGAGGTAAACTCCAGCATCTCCCCCGCCAGCGCGGACTTGAGACCGTAAATCCGCGCCACCCCGTCGCGCACTTCGAGCGTGGTCCCGACGTCGGCCGTGTCGGCCTGTCCCAGGTTGGCCGCCTCGATCTCCCTGAGGAGGATTCCCTTGATTTCGCCGGGCCGCAGAATCGAATCGGTCGCCATGGGTCCTGGGTGGGTAAATACGGTGAAATTGACGTGTTCAGTGGCTTGTGAAAAATATCACAAGTGTGGGACACGAGCAAGACCGCCCTGGCTACCCCCGGCTCCGGGCTCCGTTCCGGACGAACCGACCCAGTACGTCGGGTTCGCCCAGATCCTGGGCTTCCCGCATGGTCAGGCCGGTGATCCGCCGGACCATGGCGCGAAGGTGGCTTGGGGTCGAGAACCGGAGCAGCCGGGCGGCTTGCTGGACCCCGTAGCCCGGATTGGAGAGCAGGGAAAGCGCCGCGAGCACGCTCAGGAAATCGGTCACCCGCTTGAGATTGGGCGCGCCGCCGGCGCCGAATTGGCGGGAGAGGTGCTCCCGGGAGAGTCCCATCTCGCGGGCCAGCCGGGCGGTGCCGGGAGGCCTTCCGGCACCCCGGGTCAGCCGGTCCCAGGTGGCCCGCTGGAGCGGCTCGGTCAGCCGCAGCGCCTTGGGGGCATCCGCCAGGGCGGCCCGGCGCCGGGCCGAGACCGAGTGCCGCATCACCAGCTCTCCCGCCACCGCGTCATCCACTCCCTCGATCAGCACCGCCGCCACCGGGAGCCGGTTCCAGGCCAGGAGGGTCCCGGCGTCGTCGGAGCGAAACACCCCGTAGGCGACGAGGGGGATTCCGGGAAATCGTGCCCGCAGCGACTCCAGGTCGAGCCGCCGCGCCGCGCGCACGCCGCAGACGACGGCTTCGAGCAGGCGTCCGGCGAGAGCCCGCTCCAGACCGGATCCGGTGCGGCAGGCCAGCACCGGCGGGGCACCCCGTGGAAGCGAGCGGCGCAGCGCCCCCAGCGCAGCCCGGCTGTCGAGCAAGGCGG
>DATFGC010000414.1:0-3951 GCA_035249765.1 Gemmatimonadales bacterium
TCGCTGGCGCATCGGGACTCCCCGGTGAGGAGGTTTAACTTAGTGGACATCCTCATGACGCTTCCATGATGGCGGCGGCTACGCCGGGTCCCGGGCTCACGCTCATCGGCCAGCTCGCCCGGATTCTCAACAGCGGGCTGGCCCCCGACGAGACGCTTCGGGTGGTGGCGGCCATGCTGCAGGGCGGGCTGCCGGCCCGGCACGTCGTGGTCTGGCGCCGAGATTCCAACTCGTCGATGTTCGCCGGCGTCGCGATGCCGACCGGGGAGTACGCCGCCGCGTCGCTGGATGAGCTCCCCAGCGCCTCGCCCGGAGTGCGCCGCTACCCGCTGGTCCACGGCGGCGCGCGGCTCGGGGTGCTGGAGATCGACTACGGGGATCCGGAGCCGCACCAGGATCCCGCGGTCCTCCAGGTGATCACCGATCTGCTGGCCCCTTTCCTCGACGCCATGACGCTCTCCGAGGACCTCGCCCTCGAGGTGGCCAGCCGGTCCCGCGAGATCGAAGAGCAGCGCCGGTTCACCAGCCTGATCATCGACAGCCTGCCGGTGGGCTTGTACGTGATCGACCGCGACTACCGGATCCAGGTGTGGAACCGCAAGCGGGAGACCGGCACTCAGGGGCTCCGGCGGGGCGACGTGATGGGCCGGCCGGTCTTCGAGGTGCTGACCCGGCAGCCGGCGGGCCAGCTCCGCGCCGAATTCGACCGGGTGTTCCGGGCCGGGGAGATTCAGCAGATGGACATTCAGGTGGACTCGCGGGGCGAATCGCGCTCCTACCGGATCAGCCGGATCCCCATGCGGCTGGACGGCGAGGCGATCACCCACGTGATCACCATCGGCGAAGACGTGACCGAAGCCCGGGACACCCAGCTCCGGATTCTCCAGAGCGAAAAGCTCGCCGCGGTGGGGCAGCTCGCGGCCGGGGTCATGCACGAGATCAACAACCCCCTCGCGACTATCGGCGCCTGCGTCGCCGCCATCGAGGCACGGATGGGCCCCGCCCCCGACGAAACGGTGCGGGAGTATCTCGAGATCATCGACAAGGAAGTGGTGCGCTGCACCCACATCGTGGACGGCCTGCTCGACTTCAGCCGCCCCAGGGAGGGCAGTCCCAAGGATCCGGTCGGCGTGAACACCCTGGTGGATCAGACCCTGTTCCTGCTCAAGCATCACCAGCGCTTCAACCGGCTCACCGTCATCAAGGAGCTGGGCGAGGACCTCCCCCCGGTGCTGGCCAACGACGAGCAGATGATCCAGGTGCTGATGGCCCTGATGCTGAACGGGGTGGACGCGGTGGACGACGGCGGCACCATGACGGTGCGAACCCTGCGCAGTCAGGAGCACCCCGACGAAGTGCTGATCGCGATCGAGGATACCGGGCACGGCATCGCCCCCACCGACCTGCCCAAGATCTTCGAGCCGTTCTATACCACCAAGCCGCCGGGCCGGGGCACCGGCCTGGGACTCTCGATCTGCTACGGCATCGTGGAGCAGCACCTGGGCCGGATCGAGGTGGACTCGGAGCCGGGGCTGGGCAGCACCTTCCGGGTCTACCTGCCCATCGCGATCGGCATCTGACGTGAAGATTCTCATCGTCGAGGACGACCGGGTGGTGGGCCAGTACATCCGGCGCGGGCTGGAGGAATCCCAGTACCACGCCGACCTGGTGGACGACGGGCTCGAAGCCCTCCGGCTCATTTCCGGAGGGAGCTACGACATCGTGGTGCTGGACCTGCGGCTCCCCGGCATGGGCGGGCTCGAGGTGCTGCGGACCATCCGGGACCGCGGCAACACCACGCCCATCCTGGTGCTCACCGCCCAGGACGCGGTGGGACACAAGGTGGAGGCGCTCCGGGCCGGCGCGGACGACTATGTCACCAAGCCGTTCGCCTTCGAGGAGGTGCTGGCCCGGGTGGAGGCGCTCTCCCGCCGGCCCAAACAGCTCTCCTCGCCCAAGCTCACCGTGGGGGATCTCGAGCTCGACGTGGGCAGCCGCGAGGTTCACCGGGCCGGGCGGGCCATCGAGCTCACCCCCAAGGAATACGCGGTGCTCGAATACCTCATGCGGCACCCGGGCCGGGTCATGTCCCGGACCCTGATCACCGAGTATGCCTGGGATTACCACTTCGATCCCGGCACCAACATCGTGGACGTGGTCATCAACCGCCTGCGCAAGAAGGTGGACTCGGGGTCGGACAAGAAACTCCTGCACACCGTGCGCGGCGTGGGGTACGTGATCCGGGCCTGACGTGCGCTCCATTCGCTGGCGGCTCACCTTCGCCTACGCGCTGGCCCTGCTGGTCACCATGGTGGCCTTCGGGGCCACCATCTACTTTGCCCGGCAGCAGACCAGCGCCCGCAATTTCGACCAGCGGCTCCAGCAGCGGCTGGCGCTCGAAGCCGAGCTGTCGGTGCGCTATCTGGAGCGCTCCCACCGGGTCCTGGGCCGGCTGGTCGCCATCGATTCGCCCCCGACCCTGGAGCCCGCGATCTCCCCCTATTTCGAGAGCATCCGGGATTTCCTGGTGCTGGCCAACGGACGGGGCGAGGTGCTCTACGCCTCCGACACCGCGTCGGCGCTGTCCATCACGTCCTTCGAGCGGCTCCGGGCCCCGCTGGTACCGCCGCCGGACCGGCTGCGCACCGGGACCTACACCTTCGATCCCACCATCGGGCCGGCCCGCTTCCTGATCCTCCCCATCGCGGACGCCGGCCCCGAGGTGGCCGCGATCCTGGTGGCGGCGTCGAGCACCACCATCTTCTTCGAGGCCCAGGAGCTGCTCTCCAGCATGCTGGTGATCGCGCCGATCATCCTGGGCGCGTCGGTGCTGGTGGGCTACTGGGTTGCGGGCCGGAACCTCCAGCCGCTCGGCGCCATGGTCCGGGAGCTCGAAGCGATCACCGACGGGCGGAGCCTCCATCGGCGGCTGGCGGTCGAGCGCACCGGCGACGAGGTGGCCCGGCTGGGGTCCGCCGTCAACCTCATGTTCGACCGGCTGGAGCGCAGCTTCGCCGCGCTGCACCGCTTCACCGCCGAGGCGAGCCACGAGCTCAAGACCCCGCTGATGGTGCTCCGGGCCGGGGTGGAGCGGGCGCTCCGGAATCCCGGGACACCCCCCGAGAGTCTCCAGTCCCTGGACGAGTCGCTCATGCAGATCGGCCACATGGCGGAGCTGGTGGACAGCCTGCTCACCCTGGCCCGGGCCGACGAGGGGCAGATTCCGCTGGCGGTGGAGCCGTGCGACCTGCGCGACCTGGTCTCCGAGGCCGCCGAAACCGCGAACATTCTGGGTGAGGAGCGCGGGCTCTCGGTGACGGCGGCGATTCCGGAGCGGCCGGTGCTGCTCCGGGTGGACCGGAACCGGGTGCGCCAGATGCTGCTCAACCTGGTGACCAACGCGGTGAAGTACACCCTCGACGGCGGCGCGATCGCGCTGGGCCTCTCCGACCAGGGCGAATCGGTCACCCTCACGGTCGGCGACACCGGAATCGGCATTGCGGCGGGTGATCTCCAGCATATATTCGACCGCTTCTGGCGGGCGGACCCCTCGCGCTCACGGGTGGAGGAGAGTCCCGGCACCGGGCTCGGACTCGCCATCACCAAGTGGGTCGCGGAAGCGCACGGCGGGACCATTTCGGTCCAGAGCCGTCCCGGACGCGGCACCATGTTTACGGTGACCCTTCCCAGGCCGTCGGCGGAGGCCGGGAGCGGCGGCTAATCATCTTGTCATCGAATTGTCATTTTCCGGTCAGCGCGGCGCCACCTGACCCCGCTTGATTACTCTCGTCAGGTTGACTCCCGTGGAGGCAACGCAATGTTCGAGAATCTGATCGAATCGAAACCCAAGAAGGTGCGCACCTGGAAGCAGCAGGCCGTCTCGGTCATCCTCCACCTGGTGATCGGCTACGCCGCGATCACCGCGACCAAGGGCGCGGCCGAAGAGCTGAC
>DATFGC010000415.1:0-2407 GCA_035249765.1 Gemmatimonadales bacterium
CTGGCGGAGACCTCGGACAGGAAGGACCCGAACTCGTCGGCCTGGGGCGGCTCGACCGGCACCGGCGAGGCCAGCATCGCGCCGGGAGCGCCGACCAGGAGCAGCGCGTCGGAGGGGGAAAGCGGGAGCGCGCTCGCTTCCTGGAACGCGACCAGGCGCGCCAGCGCGCCGGTGTAATCGCGCATGGAGGGAAACCCCGCGTCGGCCACGGCGCGGACCACCGGATCCGGCAGCGCATCAGGGGTATCGCCCAGCCGGCGGCGCAGGATGGCGAGCCGGGCCTCGGGACCGGGGAGCGAAAGCGTCACCGTCGTCCCCTCCACCAGGCGACGGACCACCCGGGGATCGAGTCCCAGGAGCTGGTCGACCGGAATCGCCGTGGTGACCACCACATCGCGGCCCGCGGCGCGGCGGGCATCCAGAAGGTCGGCCACGAACCCCTGGCAGTCGGGGTGGCGGGCCAGTCGCTCGAAGTCGTCCAGCAGGACCAGCTCGGCGCCGAACAGCTCGGCGCGGCAGGCGTCTCCCCGGGCCACCAGCAGCGCGCTGCGATATCGCTCGGCCAGCGCGTCCATGGTCAGCAGCTCGACCGGAGCGCCGGGATGGCTTTCCCGGACCTCCGCCGCGATCGCGTTCAGCAATTCGGTCTTCCCGCTTCCCGCCGGTCCCACCACCACCAGCGGGGCGAAGGGAACCCCGCTGGCATCGGCCACCGCCCGGGCCGCCGCCGCCGCCGCCCGGTTGGCGGGATCGAGCAGGAAGGTCTCGAAGCTGCTCATGGAACCGGGGCCCGCGCGGCGAGGCGCTGGAGCACCAGGGCGGAAAGCGACTTCAGGGTTTCGAAGACACCGGTGCCGTGCAGCGCATCGGACGGCAGGCTCGGCACCCCGCGGAAATTGAAGGCGTCGTCGAGCTCGGCCGGCGCCAGGATGAGATCGGGCGGCAGGTCCTGCTTGTTGTACTGCAGCACCAGCGGCAGGTTCCGGATGTCCACCCCCTGATCCAGCAGGTTCTCCTGGAGATTCTGGAAGCTCTCCAGGTTGTCGTCGAATCGCCTCGCCTGGCTGTCCACCACAAACACCACACCGTCGGCGCCCTGCAGCACCAGCCGGCGGGTCGCGTTGTAGTACACCTGGCCGGGCACGGTGTAGAGCTGGAACCGGGTAGCGAAACCCGAGATCATCCCCAGCTCGAGCGGCAGAAAGTCGAAGAACAGGGTGCGGTCCGACTGGGTGGCGAGCGACACCAGGTTGCCGCGCCGCTGCTCCGGCACCCGACCGTGAATGTAGAGGAGGTTGGTCGTCTTGCCGCAGCGGCCCGGCCCGTAATAGACCAGCTTGCAGGTGATCTCGCGGGTGGTGAAGTTCACGAGTGGCATCGGCTCACCGCCCGAACAGCGTGCGGAGACTGGAATTCAGCTCGGCCTCGAAATCCTCCGCCAGCACCTGCCGGGGCGGCTCCTCCGCCGGGGCGGCGCGCCCCAGATCTCCCACCATCCGGGCGAAGAACATCTGCACCAGGCCGAGCGAGGTCTCCGGTCCGAAGACCACCAGTCCGAGCCAGCGGCCTCGCGGAGTATCGAAGCCGGCCAGGTATACCCCCACCGCCGAGCCCTGGTGCACCACCGCGTCGAGCGGGCGGGTACCCATGACCCGGGAGAGCTCGGCGGTGGAGGCGAGGATGCCGGCCCCCAGCGCCGCCGCCGACATCACATCGAGTGATCGGGTGAAGCCGTGCTGGGCCACCACCTGGCCCGACGAGGTCATGAGCAGGGTGACCCGCGCAGCCGACTCGGAGAGAAAAGTCTGGAGGGGGACTTCGACCCAGCGCTCGATGGCCCGCATCAGAAGGTGGTCCCCGCCGCGGCCAGCACACTCAGGCGAAGCTCCGCCACGTTCACGTCGGATCCCGCCACCGCCACCAGGAGCAGTCCGGACTGACCCGGTGCGAGCAGGAGCATCCCTTCGGTTCCGCCCAGCGTGAGCAGCACCGGCTCCGGCTGTCCCAGCACCGCGGTCACTCCGCGCATCCGGCCCGCCAGGCTCGCGGCCAGCGCGGCGACCGCGCCGCCATCCACCCCTTCCATCAGCGCGTCGGCCACGACCAGCCCATCGTCGCGGGACACCACCAGCGCGCCGCGCACCCCCGGAATCCGGGTGATATCGCTCAGGGCCAGATCCAGGCTCATCGCAGCTCCTCCAGCCAGCGGCGGGCCGCCGCGGCCGCCCGGTCGGCCAGCATGGCGAGGCGTCCGGCAGGCACCTGCCGGGGGCGGGTGAGCAGCAGGACCGAATCCATGGTGGGGGTGCGCAGCTCGAAGTGGGCCGGCCCCCCTTCCAGGGAAATGCGGCGCCAGGGCCCGAGCCCGAGCAGGCGGGAGGCCCGCTCCGCTTCCCGGGTCACGCCG
>DATFGC010000416.1:0-7536 GCA_035249765.1 Gemmatimonadales bacterium
GATGAAGGAGGGTGAAGCCGAGTTTCTCCGCCAGGCCCGGCTGGTGCGGCGCTACGGCGCCGCGGTGATCGTGATGGCGTTCGACGAGGAGGGCCAGGCCGATACCGCGGAGCGGAAGTTCGCCATCGCCAGGCGGGCCACCCGGCTGCTGGTGGACGAGGCGGGATTCGCGCCCGAAGACATCATCCTCGATCCCAACATCTTCGCGATCGCCACCGGGATCGAGGCCCACGACAACTATGCGGTGGAATACTTTGCAGCGACCCGCCGGATCAAGGCCGAGCTGCCCGGGGTCCGGGTGAGCGGCGGCGTCAGCAATGTGTCGTTCTCCTTCCGCGGCAACGATCCGATCCGGGAGGCGATTCACACCGTCTTCCTGTACCACGCCATCCGGGCCGGCATGGACATGGGGATCGTGAACGCCGGGGCGCTCCCGATCTACAGCGACATTCCCGCCGAGCTGCTCGAGCGGGTCGAGGATGTGGTGCTGAATCGCCGCCCCGATGCCACCGAGCGGCTGCTGGCCGTGGCGGACCAGGTGCGGGGCCGCACCGCCGGCAAGGGGGCCGACCTGGCCTGGCGGGCGCTCCCGGTCCGGGAGCGGTTGATGCACGGGCTGGTCGAGGGAAACGACGCCTACGTCGTCGAAGACACCGAGGAGGCCCGGGTGGCGCTGGGCCGGCCCATCGAGGTGATCGAAGGCCCCCTGATGGACGGCATGAACGTGGTCGGGGACCTCTTCGGCAGCGGGAAGATGTTCCTCCCTCAGGTGGTGAAGAGCGCCCGGGTGATGAAGAAGGCGGTGGCCTACCTGGTGCCGTTTCTCGAGGAGGAGAAGCGGGCTCGCGCCGCCCTGGGCGGGCCCGGAGCCCCGGAGGCCAGACCGAAGGGCAAGGTGCTGATGGCCACCGTCAAGGGCGATGTCCACGACATCGGCAAGAACATCGTCGGCGTGGTGCTCCAGTGCAACAACTATGAGGTCATCGATCTGGGGGTAATGGTTCCCTGCGCGAAGATTCTGGAGACCGCGCGCCGGGAGAAGGTCGATGTGATCGGGCTGTCCGGGCTCATCACCCCGTCGCTCGAGGAAATGGCGTTCGTGGCCGAGGAGATGGCCCGGGAGGGCTTCACCCTGCCGCTGCTGATCGGCGGCGCGACCACCTCACGGGCCCATACCGCGGTGAAGATCGCGCCCCGCTACCCCCACGCCGTGATCCACGTGCTCGACGCGTCCCGCGCGGTGGGAGTCGCCGGCAATCTGCTGAGCGACACCCTCCGGAGCGGGTTCGAAGCCGGAATACGGGCCGAATACGATGCCCTCCGCCTGGAGCGGGCGGCGCGGGGCGCAGGAGACCGGCTGGGCACTCTCGAAGAGGCCCGGGCGGCGCGCTTCGTCCCCGCGACCGCGGAGCAGCCCCCCCGCCCGTCGTTTCTGGGCACCCGGATCTTCGAGGATTACCCCCTGGCGGAGC
This sequence comes from Gemmatimonadales bacterium, assembly GCA_035249765.1. GTDB lineage: Bacteria > Gemmatimonadota > Gemmatimonadetes > Gemmatimonadales > GWC2-71-9 > JABFSM01. The sequence continues at coordinate 1,473 of DATFGC010000416.1, forward strand.
TGGTGGAACGGATCGACTGGACCCCGTTCTTCCAGACCTGGGAGCTGCCCGGACACTACCCCGCCATCCTCGAGGATCCGCTCACTCGCGCGGCGGCCGCCCCCCTCTACGAGGACGCCCGCCGGATGCTCGACCGGATTGTGGGCGACCGGCTGCTCCGGGCTCACGCCGTCATCGGCTTCTGGCCGGCCGCCGCCGCCGGTGACGATATCGAGCTCTACACCGACGAGCGCCGGTCGGAGGTGCTTCGGGTGGTGCATACGCTGCGGCAGCAGATGGGCAAGTCGTCCGGCCGCCCCAACCTGTCGCTGGCCGATTACGTCGCCCCGCGGGGCGATGGCCGCCCCGATTACCTCGGCGGCTTCGCGGTCACCACCGGTCACGGGCTGGCCGAGCTGGTCGCGGGTTATGAGGCGGCCCACGACGACTACTCCGCTATTCTCGCCAAGGCGCTCGCCGACCGCCTGGCCGAAGCCTTCGCCGAGCGGATGCACGAGCGGGTCCGGCGGGAGTTCTGGGGCTACGCCCCGGCCGAGCAGCTGACCAACGAGGATCTGGTCCGGGAGGCCTATCAGGGTATCCGGCCCGCGCCCGGGTATCCAGCCTGCCCCGACCACACCGAAAAGGAGATCCTCTTCGGGCTGCTCGATGCCGAGCAGGCAACCGGCATCCGGCTCACCGAGAGTTTCGCGATGACCCCCGCCGCCGCGGTCAGCGGCTGGTATTTCTGGCACCCGGAAGCCCGGTATTTCGGGGTCGGCAAGCTGGGCCGTGACCAGGTGGAGGACTACGCCCGACGCAAAGGCATGACCGTCGAAGCCGTGGAGCGCTGGCTGGCGCCCAATCTCGGCTATGAGCGAGGCACCCGATGACCACCCTGCGCGAGCTTCTGGCCGACGGGCGTACCCATCTCTTCGACGGGGCGATGGGAACCGTGCTGTACGGGCGGGGCGTATTCCTCAACGTGTGCTATGACGAGCTCAACCTTCGTCAACCCGACCTGATCCGCGACATCCACCGCGAGTACGTCCGGGCCGGGGCGGATCTCCTCGAGACCAACACCTTCGGCGCCAATCCCCGCAAGCTGGCCCAGTACGGGCTGGGATCGGAGACCGAGGCGATCAACCGCGCGGCCGCCCGGCTGGCCCGCGAGGCGGCCGGCACCCGCGCCGCGGTCGTGGGAGCGATCGGCCCGCTGGGCATCCGGATCGAGCCGTTCGGGGAGACCTCGGTAGAGGAGGCCCGCGCCGATTTCCGCCGCCAGGCGGAAGGCCTGCTCGAGGGAGGCGTCGACGGGTTCATCCTCGAAACCTTCAGCGACGTGGAGGAGTTGCGCGCCGCCTTTCTGGCGGTACGCGGGATCACCGATCTGCCGATCATCGCCCAGATGACCATCGGGACCGATGGCCGCACCCACTATGGCACCGCGCCGGCGGTGTTCGGCCCCATTCTGGAGCAGCTGGGCGCCGACGTGATCGGGGTCAATTGCTCGGTCGGGCCCCACGGCGTGCTCGAAGCGGTGGAGCAGCTCGCCCCGGTGGTGACCCGGCCGATCTCCGCCCAGCCCAACGCCGGGCTGCCCCGTGACGTGGGCGACCGCAAGATGTACATGGCCTCGCCGGAATACATGGGCACCTATGCCAAGCGGATCGTCGAGGCGGGCGCGCGCTTCGTGGGCGGATGCTGCGGCACGACCCCCGAGCACATCAAGGCGATGGCCGGGTTCGTCCATTCGGTGGCCCCGCGGCATGTGAGTGCCGCGCCCACCGCCGAGCCGGCCGCCACCGGCGTCGACCCCTTGCCGCTGGCCGAGCGCTCCCACTACGGATCCAAGCTCGCGCGGGGAGAGTTCATCACCACCGTCGAGATCGTTCCGCCCAAGGGGGTGGATCCGGCCCCGATGTTCGCGCAGTGCCGCGCGCTGAAGGCCGCCGGCGTCGATGCGGTCAACGTGCCCGACGGGCCCCGCGCGCAGAGCCGGATGGGGGCGCTGCTCTCGGGCCTGATGATCGAGCGGGAAGTGGGCCTGGAGTCGGTGGTCCATTACGCCTGCCGGGACCGGAACCTGCTGGGGATGCTGTCCGATCTGCTCGGCGCCGCCGCCGCGGGGCTGCGGAATCTTCTCCTGGTGACCGGGGACCCGCCCAAGATGGGTCCTTATCCCGACGCCACCGCAGTCTTCGACATCGACGCGATCGGACTGACCAATCTGGTGGCCCGGCTCAATCGCGGGCTGGATCCGGGGCACAATCCCATCGGGACACCCACCAACTTCGTGATCGGCGTGGGCGTGAATCCGGCGGCGCCGGACTTCGAGCGCGAGCTGCGCCGGCTGCACTGGAAAGTGGAGGCGGGCGCGGAGTTCGCGATCACCCAGCCGGTGTTCGACCTGGACCAGCTCGACCGGTTCCTGAAACAGGTGGAATCGTTCCGGCTTCCGATCATCGGCGGGATCTGGCCGCTGGTCTCGCTCCGCAATGCGGAATTCCTGGCCAACGAGGTGCCCGGGGTGACGGTCCCGGAGGAGGTCCTCCGCCGGATGCGGCGGGCCAGCGAGCGGGGCCGGGAGGAGGGCCTGGCGGAGGGAGTGGCGATTGCGAAGGAGATGCTCACCGCCGTGCGCAATCGGCTAGCCGGTGCTCAGGTTTCGGCACCATTGGGCAAGGTGCCGGTGGCGCTGGAGGTGCTGAGGTAGGGAATCGAGAATGGGCAATAGGCAATGGGCAATAGGCAATGGGCAATGGGCAGTGGGCAATGGGCAGTGGGCAATCGGCAGGGGGCAATGGGCAACCGGCAATGGGCAGGGGCGAGCGTCACGGTCTTGCGGGCGAGTTCTTGAGCGCCCGACGCAGCTTGGTGAGCATTCGGCCGACTTGGTCGGTGCAGGGCAGAATCTGGTCCACGACCGATTCGTAGCCACTTTCGATCCTCCTGATGAGCAGCAAGCGAGTCTGCAGTTCACACAGGGAACCATTAGCGATCGAAACGAACCGCATGTAGTCTCCGCGGCTTCGTCTCCCGTAACCCTCCGCGATGTTCGAGGGAATCGACCCCGCCGCACCACGCAGTTGACTCCCGAGCGCAAAAAACCTGCGCGGCGGGAGCGCGTCGCAGAATCGGTACACCACGACCGCCAGGTCCATTGCCTTGTCCCACACGACCAGGTCGCGGTACGTTTTGATGCCTGAGCGGGGCATTCCGAGAAGATAGGGGCAAGAGCGGGACGCAACGTGCCGTTGTACTGCGGCGAGGACCATTTGCCCGCGCCAGTGCGACGGCCCATTGCCCACTGCCTATTGCCCATTGCCGGGAATACGAAAGGCTTCCATGTCCGACATCCTGACTGGGTCACCCGCCCTCACCGTCCTCTCTGAGGAGGAGGAGCTCTTCCGACAAACGGTCCGCGAATTCGCCGAAACCGAGGTGCGGCCCCACGTGGCCGAGATGGACGACGCGGGAAAATTCCGCCCCGACCTGATCGCGAAGTTTTTCGAGTTGGGGCTGATGGGCGTGGAGGTGCCCGAGCAATGGGGCGGCACCGGAGGCTCCATCTTTCTCGCCATGCTCGCCATCGAGGAGTTGGCCCGGGTGGACGCCTCGGCGGCAATCTACGTGGACGTCCACAACACCCTGGTCAACAACTGCCTGCTCCGCTGGGGCAGCGAGGAGCAGAAGGCCCGCCTGTTTCCCCGCATGACCACGGGACTGCTCGGCGCCTTCGCCCTCTCCGAGCCGGGGAGTGGCAGCGATGCCTTCGCCCTCCAGACCCGGGCCGAACGGGTGGCGGGCGGCTGGGAGCTCACCGGAACGAAATTCTGGATCACCAACGGAGCGGAGGCGGGCATTTTTATCGTCTTCGCCAACACCGATTTTTCCAAGGGCTACAAGGGCATCACCGGTTTTCTGGTGGAACGGGACTTCCCCGGGTTCTCCGTCGGCAAGAAGGAATCGAAGCTGGGGATCAGGGCCTCCAGCACCTGCGAGCTGATCCTGGACCGCTGCCAGGTACCCGATGCCAACGTGCTCGGGCCGGTCGGCGTAGGGTACAAGATCTCCATCGAGACGCTGAACGAGGGTCGGATCGGCATCGGCGCCCAGATGGTGGGCATCTCCCAGGGGGCGCTCGAAGCGGCGATGGCCCACGTCAAGGAGCGGCAGCAGTTCGGGAAACCGATCGCCGAATTCCAGGGGGTGCAATTCCAGCTGGCGCAAATGCGGACAGACCTGGAGGCCGCCCGTCTAATGGTCTACAACGCCGCTCGTCTTAAGGATGGAGGGCGACCCTTCGCGACCGAGGCGGCCATGGCCAAGCTGTTCAGCTCCCAGGTGGCGGACCGGATCACCTCCAATTCGCTGGAGCTTTTCGGGGGGTACGGATACTCCAAGGAATACCCCGCCGAGAAGTTTTATCGGGATGCCAAGATTGGCACGATTTATGAGGGGACAAGCAACATGCAGCTCCTGACGATCGCCAAGTCGATGCTTAAGGCCTGACGGGAATCTCATGATCCACAGCCGGTTCCGCTCCACCCTCGCCTGCGCCGTCACGCTGCTCACCGCGGCGGTATCGCTCGGCGCACAGGCCCCGGCGGGAACCGATGCGGGCAAGCTTCAGCGGCAGCTCGACACCTGGTACCAGCGGGCCGCCCGGACCACCCGGGGCACCTGGGGGATCGCCGTAGCTACCCAGGACGGCCAGCTCCTCTGGGGGGTACAGCCCACCCGTCCGATGATCCCCGCCTCCACCGTGAAGCTGTTCACCACCGGATACGCCCGCACCGTGCTGGGAAGCGAAGCCCGGCAGCGCACCAAGGTGGTCGGCGCCGGGCATGTGGATTTCGCCACCGGGGAGTGGATCGGCACCTGGGCGCTCGAGCTCAATGGCGACGTGACCCTGGAGCGCCCCACCCATGGCGGGCCAACCCTTTCCGACCTGGCGGTCCAGCTCCACGCCGCCGGGATCCGGAAGCTGGTCGGTCCGCTCAAGGTGGTGAGTGCCGGAGGCGAGGCCGGGGCCAGCTATCCGGCCGCGTGGAGCTCGCGGCATCGGGGCCGGGTCTTCGCTCCGGTCATCGGGTCGCTTACCCTCGCCGAGAACGTGCTCAGTTTTTCGATCGCGCCGGGCCGGAAAGTCGGGGAGAAGCCGCGAGTGGTCGGAGAGTCACCTCTCGGGGTGAGCGAGTTGGTCGAGATCCGCGCCCGGACTGTGAGCGGCAGGCGGTCCAGGCTTCGCTATCAGACCGCGCCCGGCGGGCGCTACATCGTGAACGGCACCATCGGCACCCGCGCCCGGGTTCGCCGGTTCACCAGCACCACCCACAATCTCCTGGCTCTGCTCGAGGCCAGCTGGTCCCGGGCCCTCCGGCTGGCGGGGATCGAATGGCAGCGGACCCCCGCAATGGGTGGTCCCATGACCTTCGGCGCCGAGCAGGTCCTGGCGGAGGTGAATTCCCAGCCTTTCGACTCCATCGCCACCGAGGTGAACCGCCGCAGCCTGAATATCGGCGCCGAGCTGATGCTCCGCTGGGCCGGTGGCGAGGAGAGCGCCGCCGACCGGCTCACCGCGCACGTGCAGGAAGTGACCGGCGACCCCAGCGTCAAGCTGGTCGACGGAAGCGGCCTGTCCCACGAGGACCGCGCCTCCCCGATGGCGTTCGTGTCCTACCTGGCCAAGTTCCCTCTGCTGCCGGCCGGCCGCGGATTCCCCATGCTGCTGCCCACCAACGGGAGCGGCACCCTCCGGAAGCTGGCCAGGGGCCTCCCCGGGCCGGGGGTGGTCCGGGCCAAGACCGGAACCCTGGGGGACGTGGCAACCCTGTCGGGATACCTGGGACGGCCCGACGGAGTGTTGCTCATTTCCCTCATGTACAATGGTCCCAGGGTCTCCACCGCCCGGGCCGAACAGTGGCGGCTGTTCCGCCTCCTGGGGGCAGACGGTGTCGCCATTCCCCAGGACACGGTGGAAATCAGTGGGCAGCTCGGCAGCGAGAACCGGGAGCCCCCCGCCCTCCAGCCGGTCCCCTGACCTCCCTGCCAGATCTCGCAGTTGAAAAATCGGGCCGAT
>DATFGC010000417.1:0-8056 GCA_035249765.1 Gemmatimonadales bacterium
AGCAGTGGGGCCAGGTCAATTCGCTGCATCATCGCGCGTCGGCCTCCTGGGCGGGAATGGTGATCTGGACTTGGGAGCCCGGGAAGAATGGAAGATGCTCGGCCAGGGGCACATCGTCATCCCAGGCCGGGACCACGGCCAGCCGCGCCGTGCCGCTTCGGACCGACACCTTCCCCTGCCACCGTCCAAGGTAACGCCGTATGCCCGCTAATCCTTGCCCCCGGCCCGGATCGCGGAAGCGGCTCACGTTGTGCAGCAGGGCGAGCTCGAGGGCGGCGCCGTCGCCCCAACGGTCCCCCACCTTCTTCGCCTCGGTGGCCTCGAGCGAGCGCCGGAAGCCGATCCCCGAATCGCTGACCGCGATGACCACGACCTTGCGCCCCAGCCGCTTGCGCCAGTTATAGGTCTGTACCGCCACCCAGCCCCCGGTCCCGGCGTGCTCCACAATGTTCTGGCAGGCCTCCGACAAGGCCATGGCAAAGCCCATGGTGGCCTTGGCTTCGAGATTGAGCTCCGAGAGCAGGATCCGCTGGGCCCGCTCCTGGATCCGGCCCACCACGTGGTGCACGTCCTCGGCCGCACGAACCGGGGTGACCGGGAGGAGAACATCGGAGGGGGCGTCGCTGCTCTTCCGGGGGAGCTTGCCGACCAGCTCGAAGCACTCGGCGGCGGCGTGAAAGAAGCCGGCCCGCCCCCAGTAACTGCGCACGTCCTCGCTGTCGGGAACGGTCAGGCGCGGGGTGGGGAGCTTCGCCTCCTGAATGGCCTGGCCCAGGGAGAGCAGCGCGGTGAACCCGTAAGGCGAGGCCCAGTGGGTGGCCCGGGCGTCGAGCAGCATCCCTTCGGCTGGAGGCCAGTCGCCCAGAGCCGCCGCGAGGGTGTCGAGGGTGCGATCATCGAGCGACCCCGGGACGGTGACGACCCGCATCAGGGGGCCACCAGCTCGCCCCGGAGGTGACTGGCCAGCCCCGACGCGCCCCGGTACGTCACGTTCCGCGCGCCGGCCCGGTTTCCCGCCGCGATGGCTTCGGGGAGCGGGTCGCCCGCCAGCAGCCGGGCGAATACCGCGGCGCCGAACACGTCGCCGCAGCCGGTCGGATCGGTTGGACTGTCGACGACCTCGGCCGGCACGAGGGCCGTGGTGATGGGGCCGGAGTCACCCTGAGGCGGCAACGCCGCCGAAGGAGCTGGTCCTGGCCCGGAGAGCGGCCCCTTCTCCTTCGCTCCGCTCAGGACGACGGCTGCGCGCAGGGTGACATCCTTGCCGCTGGTCACATAGACCGCGCCCCGTGGCCCCAGCGTCACGATCAGCGTACCCGCCCCTGCGCCGAGCATCTCGGCCGCGAGCGCCATCGGATCGGGACCGAGCTGGTTCATCTCTTCCTCGTTGACCTGGATCACATCGAAGCAGCCGAACCAGCTCGGCGCGCTGGGGAGCGGCTGGAGGACCCGTACTCCGTCGCCCTGCATGCCCAGGAGCAGGGAGTGGAGATCTCCGTAGATCGGACCCGGGAAGCCCCGGCGGAGCGACTCGGCCGTGCCGAGGCACATTTCGAAGCCGGAAAGAAAATTCACATAGAGCGCGTCCAGGTCGCGCACCATGGGTCCGAGCTCGGTCCAGTTCCAGGCCGGCACTCCGCCCGCCATCCGCTCGCAGCGGCGCTCGGCCGACTGATAGTGGAGCACCACGCGGTTGTTGGGGACCGGCACCTCGACGCAGCGCCCTCCGGGGGTCAGCCGCCGGAGCGAAGCCAGGAACGCGCGGGCACGGTCGGCGAGATCGGAGCCCACCTTGATAAGGGGAACGATCTCCCAGTCCTCGCGCAGGTGGGCGTCGAGGCTGGCCAGCGCGTAGGCGATGCCGCCCCACTCCTCCACCACCGGGGTCCCGGGATCCCGCCCGTGGATCTCGTCCCAGACCAGCGAGCCGATCACGCCGAGCTTAGGCATGCTGGTCCATCCACGCCTTCGCGGCACCCACGACGCCGGCGGTGCCGGGGAGCTGGCCGGGCACGATGCGGCAGGCCTCGACCGCGGGCTTGAATGCCCGCCGCATGACCTCGCGGCGCAGCGGGACGAAAAGGTGATCACCGGCCTGGGTCACCCCGCCGCAGATGACCACCACCTCGGGATTCATGATGTTGAGCATGTTGGCGATGCCCACGCCGAGATAGCGGGCGGTGTCGCGCACCAGCTCGTCGGCCAGCTGGTCACCGGCCGCGGCGCACTGGAAGACCGTCTGCGCGGTGATGCCGGAGGCGTCGCCTCCGGCGGCCGCCACCATGCCCGACACGGCCCCGGCCTCGATGGCCTCGCAGGCCCGCCGGGCGATGGCGGGTCCCGAGGCATAGGCTTCCAGGCAGCCGTCGTTGCCGCATCCGCAGCGGCGCCCGTTGACGTCGATGGTAATGTGACCGATCTCGGCGGCCGAGTCGGACGCGCCATGGACCAGCTTGCCGTCCACGATGATGCCGCCGCCGATGCCGGTCCCGATGGTGAAGCAGACCGCGTTGCTGGCCCCCCGTGCGGCGCCGACCCAGTGCTCGCCCAGCATGGCGCAGTTGGCGTCGTTGTCGATCGAGGCGGGCAGCCCGAGCGCGCTGCCGATCCGGTCGCGCAGCGGCATGTTCTTCCAGCGGAGGTTGGGCGTGAAGATCACCAGCCCCCTGGTGCGGTCGAGCGGGCCGGGCGAGCCGATCCCCACCCCGCGCACCTCCGCGGTGCCGTCCGCGCTCCGGGTCTCGACCATCGCGGCCCGGGCCATGGTCACGATGCGCTCGATCACCACGTCGGGGCCGTCCGGCGCGCCGGTCGGCTCGGAGCGGAGCCCGAGCACCCGGGAGCCGTCCTCGGTTACCGTGCCGATGACCAGGTTGGTGCCTCCGATGTCTATGCCGAGCACGTAGTTCATTGCCGTTCCTTGTCTGGTGAGCGGTAAGAGGTGAGCAGTGAGCGGGACGAGCCTTGCCCGCTTACCGCTGACCGCTCACCGCTCACCGCTCACCGCCTCCAGTACCGCGTCCACGCCCAGGTCCCGCATACAGCGATGATGCCCCAGCGGGCACACCTCGGGGCCGTGGGTGGAGCAGGGCCGGCAGGGAAGCCCGTTCAGCTCGACGATCCGGTCTGCCGGGCCCCGCGGGCCGAACCCGAATCCCGGAATCGTGGGGCCGAAGATGGCGACGGTGCGGGTTCCCACCGCCGACCCGAGGTGGAGCGGCGCGGAATCGTTGGTCACCAGTACCAGCGCCCGCTCTACCAGGGCCGCCGAGCCGCGGAGCGACAGCGCTCCCGCGCCGACATGGACCCGTCCCCGCGCCGCGGCGGCGATCGCGTCCCCGAGCGCCCGGTCCTCGGGGCCACCGATGATCACCACCGGCTCCGGAATCCGGGCGGCGAGCTCGGAGTACCCCGGCCAGCGCTTGGTGCCCCAGATCGACCCGGGGGCGATCGCCACGAAGGGCTCGGCCACTCCATGGTCCTCGAGCCAGGCGGCTGCCTCCTGCCGGTCCTGGGCGGTGAGCCCGAGCGCCACCCGGGCCTGGGCGCCCGCGTCGGGCTGGGCCAGCGCCAGAATCCGCTCCGCCTCGTGCCCCCTGACGGGGCGGGGCACCAAGCGGGTGTAGCCGAGCCCCCCGGCGCTTCCCGCGAAACCGATCCGCTCCGGGATCCGGGCCAGCAGCGCGAGGGCCGCCGTGCGGATGGAGCGGTGGGGCAGGTAGGCGCGGGCATAACCCGCGCGCCGGAGCTCCCGCGCCGCCCTGATCAGTCCGCCGATTCCCCGGTCGGCGCCCCGCTTGTCGTAGACCAGGACCCGCTGCACCGCGGGGTGGGTTTCCAGCAGGGCCGCCGCCGCCCGGGTGGTCACCACGTCCACCGGGCCGAATCGCTCGGCGAGATGGGTGAGGAGCCCGGTGGTGAGCACCACGTCGCCCAGGAATGCGGTCTGGATCACGACGGCTCTGCCGCACGGCTGGTCCCGCTCACCGCTCACCGCTCACCTCTCACCGTCTAGTCCACCTGCAGCACGGCGAGAAACGCCTCCTGGGGAATCTCCACCGCGCCGACCTGCTTCATCCGCTTCTTGCCTTCCTTCTGCTTCTCCAGGAGCTTGCGCTTCCGGGTGACGTCGCCCCCGTAGCACTTGGCCAGCACGTCCTTCCGGAGCGCGGAGATGGTCTCCCGGGCGATGATCTTCTGGCCGATGGCCGCCTGCACGATCACCTGGAACAGCTGGCGGGGGATCAGCTCCTTGAGCTTCTCCGCCACCTTGCGCCCCCACTCGTAGGCCTTGTCGCGATGGATAATGACGCTGAAGGCGTCAATCTGTTCGTTGTTGATCAGCATGTCCAGCTTGACCAGCTCGCTCTCCCGGTAGCCGCCCAGCTCGTAATCGAGCGAGGCGTATCCGCGGGAGAGGGACTTGAGCCGGTCGTAGAAGTCGAGCACGATCTCGCCCAGGGGAAACTCCCAGTGAAACTCGACCCGCTGGGTGTCGAGGTAGTGCATCCCGTGGTACACCCCGCGGCGGTCCTGGCCCAGCTTCATGATCCCCCCGATGTAGTCGGCCGGGGCCATGATCCGCGCCTTGACGTAGGGCTCCTCGATCCGGTCGATCGCGGCGGGGTCGGGGAGGTGGGAGGGATTCTCCACGATCTCCATGATCCCGTCGATCTTGTAGACGTGATACTCCACCGTGGGGACGGTGGTGATGAGGTCGAGGTCGAACTCGCGCTCCAGCCGCTCCTGCACGATCTCCATGTGGAGCAGCCCGAGGAACCCGCAGCGGAAGCCGAACCCCAGCGCGGTGGAGGTTTCCGGCTCGTAGTGCAGCGAGGCGTCGTTGAGCTGGAGCCGCTCCAGCGCGTCCCGCAGCGACTCGTACTGATCGGTGGTGGTGGGGTAGATCCCGGCGAACACCATCGGCTTCACGTCGCGATAGCCGGGCAGCAGCTCGGCGGCGGGGCGGCTGTCGTCGAGAATGGTGTCGCCGGCCCGGGCGTCCCGGACGCCCCGCAGGTTGGCCACCAGGTAGCCCACCTCGCCGGCGGAGAGCGACTCGCACTCCCGCTGGCCGAGCTGGAGGATGCCGACCTCGTCCACGTGATAGGAATCGTCGGGGTGGGAGCCGAAGCGGATCTCCATTCCCTTCCTGACCTCGCCATCCACCACCCGCACGCTGGGCACCGCGCCGCGATAGCGGTCGAAATGGCAATCGAAGACCAGGGCCCGGAGCGGGGCGTCGGGATTCCCGCGGGGCGCGGGGACCCGGGCCACGATGGCTTCCAGCAGCTCGGGCACCCCGATTCCCTCCTTGGCCGACACGGCCAGGATCTCCTCCCGGCGGGAGCCGATCAGATCCATCACTTCCCGGGCCCGCTTCTCCGGCTCGGCCCCGGGCAGATCGATCTTGTTGAGCACCGGGATGATCTCGAGCCCGGCATCCATCGCCAGGAAGAGATTGGAGAGGGTCTGGGCCTGGACGCCCTGGGAGGCGTCCACGACCAGAATCGCGCCCTCACAGGCGGCCAGGGAGCGGGACACCTCGTACGTGAAGTCCACGTGGCCCGGGGTATCGATCAGGTTGAGCTCGTAGCCGGTGCCGTCCTTCGCGGTGTACTGCATCCGGACCGCATTGAGCTTGATGGTGATCCCGCGCTCCCGCTCCAGGTCCATGGTGTCGAGGACCTGCTCCCGCATCTGCCGCTTGTCAAGGGTGCCGGTGGTCTCGATCAGCCGGTCGGCGAGGGTGGATTTGCCGTGGTCGATGTGGGCGACGATGCAGAAGTTGCGGATGTGTGACTGCGGCATGGCCTAATATAAGGGCGGACGTCACCGAGCGGGTGAGCGGTAAGCGGTGAGCGGTGAGCGGGTAGGCCTTTCTCGCTTACCGCTCACGGCTCACCGCTGACCGACTATTTTGCGCGCGTGCCGCAATCCTCCCCCCGCCGGTTCTCCTCCCATGACCTCGGCATGCTGATCGTCTCCCTCGTCTGGGGAGGGAACTTCGCGGTCAGCAAGTTTGCCCTGCTCCAGCTCTCCCCGCTGTCGTTCAGCGCCTTCCGGTTCACCCTGGCGAGCGGCCTGCTCTACGCGGCCACCCGGCGGATGGGCTCCTGGGCTCCGCTGCCCCGGCGCACCCTCGCGGGGCTGATCGGCCTGGGGATCCTGGGCAACACCGCCTACCAGGTCGCGTTCATGACCGGGCTCCGGGTCACCACGGCCACCAACAGCGCGATGATCGTGGCCTTTCTGCCGGTCCTCGTGGCGCTGCTCGGCACCGTGCTCGGCATCGAGCGCGCCACCCCGGCGGTCTGGCTCGGGGTCATCCTGGGATCCACCGGCGTGGCGCTGGTGGTGAGCGCCCGGGGAGTGCACTGGAGCCCGGCCAGCGTGGGCGGAGACCTGCTGGTGCTGTTCGCCACCCTCTGCTGGGCCTGCTACACCGTCGGCGTGCGGCGGGTCGGCAAGGGGGTGGATCCCCTCCAGATCACCTCCATCACCATCGCCGCCGGCGCGGCGGGACTCCTGCTGCTCGGCGCGCCCGGGCTGCTCCGGGAAGACTGGAGCGCGGTGACGCTCAAGACCTGGGCCGCCGTGGCCTACGCCACGCTCTTCGCGCTGGTGCTCTCGTACCCCCTGTACAACCGGGCGGTGCAGGGCATCGGGAGCGGCCGGACCGCGCTCTACAACTGCCTGACCCCCCTGATGGCGATGCTGGTGGCCTGGATCACCCTGGGCGAGGTACCGACCGGGCTGCAGTATCTGGGGGTCGCGCTGGTGCTGGCGGGGGTGTGGGTGGCGATGACACGGTCAACAGTCAGGACGGTGAGCGGGGAGCAGTGAACGGTAAGCGGTAACTGCTTCCCGCTCACTGCTTACCGCTCACCGCTCACCTCCTCGAGTCTCGCCATGGCCCGCCGCAGGTGCGGGATCACGATACTTCCGCCCACCACCAGGCGCACGGCGGATGATGTCGTTCATCCGGTCGCGGAATTCCCGGAACTCGGAGAGAGAGGATTCAGTCATGGCAGGGGGCCATGGTAAGTGATGGGCGATGGGCAGTAGGCAATGGGCAATGGAGGTGATTCGACTGCCTATTGCCCCAATGCCCATTCCCTAGCGCCTGCCACTCATGGCGTCACGATGGATTTATAACTCATCGGCATCCATTCCGGCCGCCTGGCCGCATTGGCCACGTCCTGTCCCACGAAGAACAGCAGCTTCACGATCCGGGCCTCCTTTTCCGCGTCGATCTTCTCCACCGAATCGCCGGGGCGATGGTACTCGGCATGCACCCCGTTGAAGAAGAACAGGATCGGCACACCCTTGCGGGCGAAGTTGTAGTGGTCCGACCGGGCGTAGAAGTTCTGCTCCGGCCAGCGGTCGTCGATGGCGTTCATCCCGAGCTCGGGGTGGGCCCGGTTGACCCGGATGAGGGTGGCGCCGAGATCGGAATGCTCCTTGCCGATCGCCACGACGGTGTCGCTCCAGTTGCGGCCGATCATGTCGGCATTGATGTTCGCCACGATCTGGGGAAGCGGCACCGGCGGGTGGTTCACGAACCACTCGCTGCCCCAGAGTCCATGCTCCTCGCCGCTCACCGTCAGGAACACCACAGAGCGCTTGGGCCGGGCCCCCCGCTGCGCGAACGCCTCCGCCAGCTCCAGCACGCCCGCGGTGCCTTAGGCATCGTCATCGGCGCCGTTGCAGATGCTGTCGGCGCCCTGGGCCCGGCAGCCCGCGCCGGGCTGTCCGGCGGTGCCCACGTGATCCATGTGGGCCGAGTAGACCAGGTACTCGTGCTTGAGCACCGGATCGGAGCCCTCCAGGATCCCCACGACGTTGGGGGCGAATACCTCGGTGACCACGGTATCGCGGAGCGAGATCACCCCCTCGAAATCGGGAGACGACTGCGCCGACACCGCCGCCGCATCGCGCAGCGCGGCAAACTGGGCCGTTGCCTCGGGCGCCTGCGCGGCGATGGCGCTCTCCCGGACCGCGATGCTGAAGAATCCGCTCCGATCTCCCGCCGCGACCTCGAACAGCCGGTCTC
>DATFGC010000418.1:0-9407 GCA_035249765.1 Gemmatimonadales bacterium
TCGGTCATCATCACCGACACCAAGACCAATCTGCCCAATGTGGTGGATTTCGTTACCCAGCTCGACCTCCGGCCGAAGCAGGTCTCGATCCAGGCCAAGATCATCTTCGTGGACCGGACCGACCTGGAGCAGCTGGGCTTCAAGTACGATATCGGAAGCCCGGACCAGTTCTACAACCGGATCATCCAGCGTCCCGACCCCCTCAAGGGCGGTCAGCCCTACGATCCCGGTCGCTACATCGTGGACCTGGGCGGCAACGAGGTGGCGGCCATCGGGAACGCGACGGCGGTCATCCCGAACCCGGCCATCGAGCTGATGTTCTCCACGGCACTCGGCGGGTTCTCCATCTCCGCCTTCCTGAACGCGCTGGAGCAGGTGGACCTCTCCGACGTGCAGGCGGAGCCCACCATCGTCACCCAGGACAACAAGCAGGCGACCATCCGGGTAGGTGAAGACATTCCGGTGCGGGTGATCGACGCCAACGCGCCGTCCACGGCAGGACAGGCCGCGCGGGCCAACGTGCAGTTCCGGGAGACCGGCATCAAGCTGCTGGTGACGCCCCACGTGACCAACGACGGGCAGATCTCGCTCGACCTGGCCACTGAGCGGTCCAGCCTCCAGACCCTGGCGGCGGCCGACCTCGGGTTCATCATCGCCAAGCAGGAGACCAAGAACCAGATCCTGGTGTCCGACGGCGAAACCGCGGTCATCGGCGGCCTGACGGTCACCACCGTGGAAAAGAGCCGCACCGGCATCCCGCTGCTCTCCAGCCTGCCGCTGATCGGCAGCCTGTTCAGCTTCTCCACCACCCGGGAGAACCGGAAGGACCTCATTATCCTGGTCACGCCGAGAGTGCTCGGCGACAGCAGGGCTATGCCGGAGTCCTGACCCCAGCTTCGACTGGCGAACAGGATCCTCCACCGGGCCCGGCGCTGCCGGGCTCGGGTTTTTTCTATAGTGGAAAGGCGCAAGGACGCAGAGACGCAGAGTGATGGCTGAAGGCTGATGGCTGCCCGCCGAAGGCTATATTCCCCCCCCATGCATCTCCGCTTCACAACCGCAGGCGAATCGCACGGCAAGGCCCTCCTCGTCATCGTGGAGGGGCTTCCCGCAGGCCTGCCGGTTACCGCCGAGCAGATCGACCGGGAGCTGGGCCGGCGGATGCAGGGCTACGGCCGGGGCGCCCGGATGAAGATCGAGCAGGACCGGATCGAGTGGCTGGCGGGGGTCCGGGCCGGGGAGACCCTGGGCTCGCCGGTGGCCATGCTGATCGCCAACCGGGACTGGGACAACTGGGTGGATGTGATGGCGGCCGAGGGCACTCCGGGCGACCCCCGCCGCCGCCGGGTCACCCGTCCCCGCCCCGGCCACGCCGACCTGGTAGGGGTCCTCAAGTACGACCGGGGGGATGCCCGCGACATTCTGGAGCGGGCCAGCGCACGGGAGACCGCGGCCCGGGTTGCCGCGGGGGCGCTGGCGCGGCGGCTGCTCGAGGAGTTCGGGGTCGAGATCGGGAGTCACGTGGTATCGCTGGGGGGATTATCAGGCAGCAGGCAACAGGCAACAGGCAACAGGCAACTGCCTGTACCACTGAACGAAGCGGCTGACCGATCCGAGGTTCGGGTCCTGGATCCGGAGATGGAAGCGGCCATCATCGCCAGGATCGACGCGGCCAAGAAGGCCGGCGACACCCTGGGCGGCGAGATCGAGGTGGTCGCCCGCGGCGTAGTCCTCGGCCTCGGCTCCCACACCAGCTGGGACCGCAAGCTGGATGGCCGGCTGGCCGGGATGCTGATGTCCATCCCGGCGGTCAAAGGGGTCGAGATCGGCATGGGGTTCTCTGCGGCGCGGGTTCCCGGCTCCGCGGTGCACGATCCGATCGAGCTGGATGCCGGGGGCGGCCCCGCCTCGGATCCGCGGGGCGGCTTCCGCCGGGTCACCAACAATGCCGGCGGGCTGGAGGGGGGGATGACCACCGGGGAGCCGCTGGTGGTACGGGTCGCCATGAAGCCCATTTCGACCCTGATGTCCCCCCTCAAGACCGTGGACCTCGCCACCCGGGGGACGGCCAACGCCCAGAGCGAGCGCTCCGACGTGACTGCGGTACCGGCCATGGGCGTGATCGCCGAGGCGCTGGTCGCGCTGGTGCTGGCGGATGCGATGCTGGAAAAGTTCGGGGGCGATTCCCTGGCGGAGCTCCGTCGCAACTACGACGGATACACCGCCACCCTGGGGCGGCGCTGGAGCGAGCTGGGCAAGGCCTCCCCCGGACCGGAGTCGTGAAGCGGCACCTCATCCTCGTGGGCCTTTCCGGCTCCGGCAAGAGCACCGTCGGGCGCCTGGCGGCGAAGCAGCTTCGCACCAGGTTCAGCGACATCGACGAACTGATCGTGACCGGCTCGGGCCAGCCGGTGGTGGAGCTGTTCGACCGGGAGGGCGAGGCCCAGTTCCGCCGGCTGGAGCGGGCCGCGATGGACCGGGTGCTGGCGGCTCCGCCCCATGTGATAGCGCCCGGCGCCGGATGGATTGCGGAACCGGGGAACCTCGACGCGGCGGGCGACGCGCTGCTGATCTACCTGGAGATTTCTCCCGCCGCGGCCGCCGCGCGGCTCGCGGGCGATGCAACTCGGCCTCTGCTTTCCGACGCCGACCCGGTCACCCGGCTCACCGGGATGTTGAGAACCCGGGAGCCCTGGTACCGGAAAGCCGCTCTGACTATTCCGGCTTCAGGGTCACCCGAGGCGATCGCGGCCCTGGTGGCTGAAGCCGCAAGACGCCTGGCTACGTAAGTCCAACCCATGCGGTCCCTCCCCCAGCGCCGCGGTGCCGCGCTCCTGCCGCTTTCCGTCCTCCTCGCTCTATCCTGCGGGGTGGAGAAGCGGATCAGCGACCTGCTTCATTCTGATTCGCCCTACGAGGAGTATCTCGGCCGGCTCCGCCAGAGCGGACTGGATCAGACCGCGCTGGGACGGGACTGGGTCCGCGCCGGTGAGACGGCGCTCGCCGCCGCGGCGGCCGCGAGCACGCCTTTTCTCGAAACCGGGTATTTCCCGCCCGAGACTCCGGGCGCGGTGGCCTGGCGGCTCGAGCTCCGCCGGGGCCGCACCCTCGCCATCGAGCTTCGCTTTGACGCGGCGCGCCCGGCCCGGGTCTTCCTCGATCTGTTCTCGGTGCGGGACACCAATTCGCCCTCCCGGGTGGCCAGCCTCAAGGAGGACTCCACCGCGCTTCGTTACCCGGTGCGCCGCGATGGTGTCTACATCCTGCGGCTCCAGCCGGAGCTGCTCCGGGGCGGGCGGTGGACCCTGGTGCAGCGGACCGAGGCCTCTCTGGGCTTTCCAGTTCCGGGGTTCGACGTGAAGGCGGTGAAGAGCCGTTTCGGGGTCGACCGGGACGCGGGGCGGCGCCGGCACCACGGCCTCGACATCTTCGCCCCCCGGGGCACCGCGGTCGTCGCGCTGGTGGACGGGTACGCCCGCCCCGGCACCAACCCGCTGGGCGGGAACGTGGTCTGGCTGACCGACGGACGGCGCAACCTCTACTACGCCCACCTCGACCGCTGGGCGCTGGAGGGCGATGCCCAGGTGCGGGTGGGAGACACCCTGGGGTACATCGGCAATACCGGCAATGCGCGGACCACGCCGCCGCATCTGCATTTCGGGATCTACGACAATGGTCCGGTGGATCCGTTTCCCTTCCTTGCGCCGGACGATCCCAGCCCGCCGGCGCCGAGCCGGCCGCCGGAAGAGTGGAATCAGTGGGTTCGGGTGACGGTGAGGGAGGCGGTGCTCCGAAGCGGGGCGAGTCGCGACGCCGACACCCTGCTCCGGCTCGAGCGGGGCGAGCTGGCCCGGGTGATCGCCGCCTCGCATCGGGCCTTCCGGGTACTGCTGCCCGACCAATCGACCGGCTATCTCGATTCGCAGGCCTTGACCAGCGCCGCCGGCCCGCTCCTCCGTACCCGGCTCGACTCCGGCACCGTGCTGCGTGAATTCCCGGGCGATCGGGCGCCGGCGGTCGAGCTGGTGACCGGAGCCGTCATGGGAGACGTGCTCGGCCGCTTCGGGGAATTCGCCCTGGTCCGGGTTCCCGAAGCCGGAACCGGCTGGGTCGCCGCTCACATGATCGGCTTGCCGCCCAGCTGCTGCCAGAGATAGGCATAGGTCAAGGCCAGCATCCTGGCCCGCTGCTCGCTGGTGACCCCGGCGCCGTGCCCGCCTTCGGTGTTCTCGAAGTAGTAGAACGGCAGCCCCATCGATTCCATCTTCGCCGCCATCTTGCGGGCATGTCCGGGGTGGACCCGGTCGTCGCGGGTCGTGGTGGTAAACATCACCATCGGATACTTCGTGCCGGGCCTGAGGTTGTGGTAGGGCGAGTACTTCGAGAGGAAGGCCCACTCCTCCGGCTTGTCGGGGTCCCCGTATTCCGCCATCCAGCTCGCCCCGGCCAGGAGCCGGTTGTAGCGCCGCATGTCGAGCAGGGGCACCTGCACCACGACCGCCTTGTAGAGCTCGGGCCGCTGGGTAAATGCCACCCCGACCAGCAGGCCTCCATTGCTGCCGCCCATGATGCCGAGCCGCCCGGCGGACGTGATCCGTTGCCTGATCAGCTCCTCGGCGACGGCGGTAAAATCGTCGTACACCCGCTGCCGGTTTTCCTTGAGTCCGGCGCGGTGCCACTGGGGTCCGAATTCGCCGCCGCCCCGGATGTTCGCGACCACGTACACGCCGCCGCGCTCCAGCCACGACGCCCCCACCGTGCTGTTGTAGTTGGAGGTCGAGGGAATTTCGAACCCGCCATAGGCGTAGAGCAGGGTGGGGTTGTTGCCGTCCCGCGGCAGCCCCTCGCGGGCCACCACGAAAAACGGAATCCGGGTCCCATCCTTCGAGGTCGTCTCCATCTGCTCGATCTTCAATCCCGCGGCGTCGAAGAAGGCGGGAAGCCGCTTCACCTCGGAGATCCTGCCGTCCTCTCCGGCGAGATACAGCGTGGTAGGCTGGACGAAATTGGCGTAGGCAAAGAAGAACCGGTTCGAGGACTGAGTGGCCCCGACGAAGTTGATGCTGCCGAGGTCGGGAGCGGGCACCCTGGTGAAGGTCCAGGCGCCATTCTCATGGCGGTACTGGCGCAGCTCCCCGCGCACGTTGTTGAGCACGTTGAGCAGGAGATAATCGCGGGTGGGATGGATGGCGTTGATGGTCTCTCGCGGACCGGGCTGCAGGACCAGTGAAAAACTCGGCGACCCGGCCAGGAAGTCGTCGACCGACGCGGCCACCAGGGAACCGGTGGGCCAGGTCGTGCCGCCGACCTGCCAGGGATCGCGCACGTAGACCACCATCCGGTCGCGGACCAGGTGCAGATCGGCATCCTTGGGAATGTCCAGCTTGACCAGTTTGCCCTTCTCGAAGAGGTACTGGGTCCCCTCGTAGAAGGTCGTCCCGTCGAAGATCCGGACGTAGCGGCGTCCGCCGGCATCGTCGCTGGACACGAATGCCCAGACGTGCTCGGCGGGGACCTCCATGACCTTCTCCGCGGAGGCGAGCGGGGTGCCCCGCCGCCAGAGCTTGATCACCCTGGGGTATCCCGAGGTCGTCATGCTCCCCGGGCCGAAGTCGGTTCCCACCAGAATCGTGTTCTGGTCCACCCAGCCCAGGGTGGATTTGGCCTCGGGAATCCGGAAGCCGTCCGCCACGAACTCCCTGGTCGTCAGATCCAGCTCCCGGGTTTCGGCGGCGTCGGAGCCGCCCCGGGAGAGCGACACCAGGCAGCGCTGATTGGCCGGCTCGAAACAGTCGGCGCCGCCGAAGGACCAGGGCACGCCTTCCTTCTTCGCCAGCGCATCCAGGTCGAGCACAGTCTCCCAGGACGGATTCCCGGACAGGTAATCGGCCCAGCTGGTTCTGCGCCAGATACCGCGCTCGTGCTCGGCGTCCTGCCAGAAATTGTAGATCATCTCCCCCTTGATCGAGGGAAACGCGATCTTGTCCTTCGAGTCGAGTATGCGCTTGGCCCGCTCGAACAGCGGCTGATAGATCGGGGTCTTTTCGAGCGCGGCGACGGTGGCCGCGTTCCGGGCCCGGACCCATTCCATGGCCCGCTGTCCCTCGACCTCCTCGAGCCACTGGAAGGGATCGGCCGGCGCCTGTCGCGCGGCCAGCGTGGCGGGCAGCAGGGCGCAGCCGGCGGCGAGGGCCAGCAGGACGTGTCGGGGATGTTTGTGTGACATATCGCCTCTTCGTGATTGTCGCAAAATAAAGATACCGGGTGCAGCAACGTGGTTGCACCTCGCGCCCGACAGAACCCATGATGTGGAATCGGACGAGGTCACGCGGAGCCGCGGAGGGCGCGGAGGAGACGGGGATGCGAGAACTGGATGACATCACGGGGGGAATCGTGGACGCCTCGCTCCGGATCCATCGTGACTTGGGCCGTCATCCGTTTCGAATACGACGGGATGGTGTTCGAAGAAGGATTCCGCCCTGACCTCCTGGTTGATGGGAAGGGTTGCATCGTATTGTCAACGGGCTTCCCGCTTCCGCGTCTCCGCGTGAACCGGGGCGCTGGGCACCCGCTCCGCTACCGCCGCGAGGTTCGCCTATCTTTCCCGGATGACTCAGTTGTCTGCCGTCGTGGTGGGAGGGGGCCTGGCCGGCTCGGAAGCCGCCTGGGCCCTGGCCAATCGCGGCGTGGCGGTGACCCTCCACGAGATGCGTCCTGCCGTAAGCACGCCGGCGCATCAAACCGGCCGACTGGCGGAGCTGGTGTGCAGCAACTCCTTCAAGTCGATGGAGCTGGTCAACGCCCACGGCCTGCTCAAGGCCGAGCTCCGGATGCTGGGCAGCCTGCTGCTCGAGTGCGCCGACCGGGCCCGGGTTCCCGGAGGCTCCGCGCTGGTGGTGGACCGCCAGGTCTTTTCCGAGGAGGTGGATGCCCGGATCCGGGCCCACCCCGGGATCACGGTTCGCACCGGTGAAGTAACCGAGCTGCCGGCGCCGGGCATCGTCGCCACCGGTCCGCTGACCTCCGAGTCGCTCGCCACGGCCATCTCCGCCCGCCTGGGCACCACGGCACTCGCGTTCTACGACTCGATCGCACCGATCGTGAGCGACGAGTCGCTCGACCACGACCGGTTGTACCGGCTCTCCCGGTACGCCAAGGGCGACGGCGACGATTACCTGAACGCCCCGCTCTCCCGGGAAGAATACGAGGGATTCATCGCGGCGCTCACCGCCGCCGACCAGTACCAGGGTCACGACTTCGACGAGGTGCCCTACTTCGAGGGGTGCCTTCCGGTGGAGGAGATGGCCCGGCGGGGTCCGGAGACCCTCCGCTTCGGGCCGATGAAGCCGGTCGGCCTTCCCGATCCGAGGTCGGGACGGGAGCCCCATGCGGTGGTGCAGCTCCGCCGGGAGGACAAGGCCGGGCAGATGTGGAACATGGTGGGCTTCCAGACCCGGCTCCGGATCCCGGAGCAACAGAAGGTGTTCCGGAGTATTCCCGGGCTGGGTGCCGCGGAGTTCCTGCGCTATGGCAGTATCCACCGCAACGCGTATATCAACAGTCCGCTGAGCCTGGGTCCCGGCCTCACCACCCGGGAGGGCGCGCCGGTGTTTTTCGCGGGCCAGCTCACCGGCGTCGAAGGCTACACCGAGTCGCTGGGCACCGGGATTCTGGCCGGGATCAACCTGCGCCGGCAGCTCACCGGGCGGGAGATCGCGGTCCCGCCGCCCACCACGATGCTGGGCGGGCTGCTGCGCTATCTCCGGGAGGCCGATCCGGAGCACTTCCAGCCGATGAACGCCAATTTCGGATTGCTCGATCCGCTTCCGGGCAAAGTGAAGAAAGCAGACAAGCGCGGGGCGCTGGTGGAGAGGGCGATCGCGGAGTTTCGCGCATGGGCGGGGTCATTGTGAGGGCGGAAAGGCGCAAAGGCGCAACGGCGCAAACAACGGCGGAAGGGCGCACAGGCGCAAAGACGCAAAGCAGGGTGGAGGAATTTCTGCTCCACCTGGAGAAAGAACGCGACCAGTCGCCCCATACGATCAAGGCATACCGCCGGGACCTGGAGGCCTTCAGCGCCTTCTGCAACCGCTACTATGCCGGGGCGTGGAGCTGGGAGACGGTGGACCGGCTCGGGGTGCGGGGCTTTCTCGGGGAGCACGAGCGCAAGGGACTGGCCCGGCGCTCGGCGGCGCGGGCGCTTTCGGCGGTGCGGTCGTTCTACCGCTACCTCCAGGTGCACCACGGCGTGGCCAACGCGGTGGCACGCTCGGCCCGGATGCCCCGGCTGGACAAGCGGCTGCCGACCCACCTTCGCCGGGAAGAAATGGATGCGCTCTTCACCCACGCCGAGGCCAAGGCGGCGGAGAACGAGTTCACCGCGCTCCGGGATCTCGCGATGCTGGAGCTGTTCTACTCCAGCGGGCTCCGGCTCGCCGAGCTTGCCGGGATCGACATCGGCACCCTCGATCTCCTGAGCGACCAGGTCAAAGTGCGGGGCAAGGGACGCAAGGAACGGATCGTGCCGGTGGGAAGCCGGGCGGTGACGGCGCTCCGGCGCTATCTTCTCGCCCGCGAGGCGGTGGCTCGGCGTCCCGGAGCCGATCGGGCGGCGGTGTTCGTGAACCGGAGCGGACGCCGGCTCGGGGTGGCGACGATCCAGCGCCGGATGCACCGGCTGTTCGACGCCATCGGGGCGGAGGGGCAGCGGGTGCACTCGCTCCGGCACACGTTCGCCACCCACCTGATGGACGCGGGGGCGGACCTCCGGGCGGTGCAGGAGCTGCTGGGCCACGCCTCGCTCAGCACCACCCAGATCTACACCCACACCAGTGTGGAGCGGCTGAAGCAGGTTTATCGGCAGGCCCACCCCCGAGGAGGGTAAGCGGTAAGCGGTGAGCAGTGAGCGGGACATGCTTTTCCCGCTTACCGCTCACCGCTAACCGCTCACACGGCACGCATGAGCTTCCATGGCACCACGATCCTGGTCGTCAGGAAGGCCGGCCGGGTCGCGCTGGGCGGCGACGGCCAGGTCAGCATCGGCGACACCATCGTCAAGTCAACAGCCAACAAGGTGCGCCCGCTCCGGGGCGGGAAGGTGCTCACCGGCTTCGCGGGCTCGGTGGCGGACGCGCTCAACCTCTTCGAGCGGTTCGAGGAGAAGCTGGACCGCTATCCCGGCAACCTGCCCCGCGCGGCGGTGGAGCTGGCCAAGGACTGGCGCAGCGACCGGGTGCTGCGCCGGCTGGAGGCGCTGCTGGTGGTGGCCGACCTGGAGCACAGCTTCCTGCTGAGCGGCTCGGGCGAGCTCATCGAGCCGGACGACGGCATCGTGGCGGTCGGCTCCGGGGGCAACTTTGCCCTCGCCGCCGCCCGCGCCCTGCTGCCGGAGCCCAATCGGTCGGCGC
>DATFGC010000419.1:0-6705 GCA_035249765.1 Gemmatimonadales bacterium
GATGGTCGTCTCGCGGGGGTGATTACCGCGGGGGATCTCTCCCGGGTGGCGGGACGGGAACCGGATTTTCTCGCGCTCCGGGTCGACGCGGTGATGACCGCCACGCCGAAGACCTGCCGCAGCGACGATTTCGCCGCGGCCGCGGTCGGGGTAATGGAGCGCGCCGGCATCATGGCGCTGCCGGCGCTCGACCCGACCGAACGGGTGGTGGGGGTGGTGCACCTGCACGATCTCATGCGGGCCGGCGCCGTATGAAGGCGCAATGGCGGAAGGGCGCAAGGGCGCAAAGATGGGCTCTCGTTGCGCCTTTGCGCCTTTGCGCCTTTGCGTCGTTCTTCGTCGCCGCATGCACTGACGCCGGCGTCCGCCCCACCGCCATGACCCAGACCGCCGACAGCGCCGATCAGCGGCTGCTCAAGATGACGACCACGATTACGTCCGAGGGGGTCCGGCGGAGCTACGTGGAGGCCGAAACGGCGTATGTCTATCAGAACCAGGCGATCACCGATCTGCGGCGGATGAAGATCCTGTTCTTCGACGAGCAGGGGAACCTCAAGAGCACCCTGGTGGCGGACAAGGGCCTGCTGGGGACCTACAGCAACCGGCTGGAGGCCCGCGGCAACGTGATCGCGACCTCTCCCGACGGCCGGCGGCTCACCACCGAGCACCTGATCTACGACAAGCAGGCCAATCAGATCACCATCGATACCGCGTTCATCGCCGACGGCCCCAGCGGCCGGCTCACCGGCAACCACGCGATCTCGGATATCGGATTCAACAACGTGATCGTGCAGCAGCCCCGAGGGGCCCAGAAAGGCAAGGGCTTTCTGCTCCCCGGGACGAGGCCGGATTCGCTGTGATCCGCCCCTCCGTGGTGCTGGCACTCGCAGCGACGCTCGGCGTTGCCGGCCCACTCGCGGGTCAGGGCCGCCGCTGCACGCTCCAGATCGACCATGTGGCGAGGCAGGGAGTCTCGACCACCGTGTTCGGCACCAACACCACCAACTACTTCGCCGGCGGGGATGTGCAGCTGAGCTGCCGGGGACAGAACGTCCGGATCTGGAGCGACAGCATCGCCTCCTACCAGGGCCAGGTCGTGCAGTTCATCGGGAACTTCCGCTACCAGGACGAGACCGCGAGAGTCACCTCCGACTTCGGGACCTACTACAAGGACAGCGAGCGCTGGGAGGCTCGCGGCAACGTGCATTACCGCGATCTGCGGGACGGTTCCGAGCTGCGCGGTCCCTCCGCCGACTACATGCGGCGGATCCGGGGGATGCAGGAGCAGGAGGAGGTCTACGCCGATCAGCGCCCCACCCTCACCCTGGCGGCACGGGACTCGGCCAACCGGCCCTCCGATCCCTACGTCGTGGTGGCGGACCGGATCCGGATGCGGGGCGAGGACCTGATGTGGGCGGGCGGCACCGTCACCATCGACCGCTCCGATCTCAAGGGCCGGAGCGACTCGATGCAGCTCGATACCGGAAAGGGAAGCGCTGGCGCGCTGATCGGGCACGCCTCCATCCGCCGGGCGGTGGCGGACAGCTTCGCGCTGGCCGGGAAACGGATCGATCTCGCGCTCACCCGCCGGGAGCTGACCGGGATCGTGGGCCGGGACAGCGCCACCACCCTCACCAGCCGAAATCTCGATCTGCTCGCCGCCACCATCGCGCTCCGTCTCGAGGGCCGCAAGGTGGTGCAGACCCTGGCCTGGGGCAGCGCTCCCCGCCCCCGCGCCCTGGCCGACGAGTACGAGGTCCGGGGCGATTCGCTGGCCATCGACACCCCGGACGAGCAGCTCAAGGAACTGCGCTCCTTCCGGGGCGCCTGGGTCGGGTTCCGGCCCGACTCCGTCAAGGGAGATCGTGATTATCTCTCGGCCGACTCGATCGCGGCGACGTTCTCCGAATCTCCAGGGCCGGGCGAGAAGAAGGCCCTGCTGCGCCGTCTCGAAGGGAATGGCTCGGCCGCGTCGTTCTACCGGGTCACCAAGGCGGGCGCGCCGGGCGGAGCTCCCTCGATCAACTATGCCAGGGCTGACCGGATCCTGCTGATCATGCAGGGAACCGATTCGCTCAAGGTCGAGAGAGTCGAGATGACCGGCAATGTGGACGGATATCAGTTTGAGCCCCAGCTCCTGCGGGTCGACAGCCTGCGCCCCCGCCGCGACTCGGTCCGTCCCCGGCCGGGCTTCCTGCGATGACCGGCAACGGCAACGGCGCGGCGCCCAGCGTCCTGGCCGCCAGCGGGCTCCGCAAGTCGTTCAAGCGGCGCATGGTGGTGAAGGACGTGGCGGTCGAGGTCTCCCAGGGTGAGATCGTCGGTCTGCTCGGGCCCAACGGGGCGGGGAAGACCACCACGTTCTATCTGATCACCGGGCTGATCCGCGCCGACGCCGGCCGGATCGCGCTCGACAGCCGGGACATCACCGGCCAGCCGATGTACCGCCGGGCCCGCGAAGGCATCGGGTATCTGGCCCAGGAGCCTTCGGTGTTTCGGCGGATGACGGTGGAAGAGAACGTCCAGGCGATCCTGGAAACGCTGCCGCTCTCCCGGAGCGCGCGCCGGGAGCGGCTGGAGCGGCTGCTGGACGAGCTCTCCATCAAGCACCTGCGGAGCAGCCGGGCCTATTCGCTCTCCGGCGGGGAGCGGCGCCGGCTGGAGATCACCCGGGCCCTGGTGACCGAGCCCAAGTTCATGCTGCTGGACGAGCCGTTCGCCGGGGTGGATCCCATCGCGGTGCACGACATCCAGACTATCATCACCGGGCTCCGGGACCGGGGGATCGGGGTGTTGATCACCGATCACAGCGTGGAGCACATGTTCGAGATCGTGGACCGCGCGTATATCATGTACGAAGGAGAAGTCCGGGCCGCCGGCACGGTGCGGGAGCTGGTGTACAACGATCAGGTGGCGGAACTCTATCTCGGGCCGACCATGACGGCCCGGCTGCGGAATCGCATGGAGCAAGACGCGTGAGAACCGGACTTTCCCAGCAGACCGGGCTCCGCCAGGAGCTCCGGATCAATCCGCGGCTGTACCAGGCCATGGACATGCTGTACATGCCCATGATGGACCTCCAGCAGCACCTCAAGCAGGAGCTGCTGACCAACCCGTTCCTCGAGCTGCTGGAGCCGGAGGACGAGGAGGAGGGCAAGGAGACCGCCGAAAAGGAAAAGGAAAAGGAAAATGAAAAGGCCGAGAAGGAGGAGGAGATCGACTCGGAGGAAATCCTGCTCAACGGCTTCGACGTCGGCGGCCAGAAGCAGCAGTACGAGGAGCAGGAGTACCTCGAGCCGGTCTGCGTCGAGACCAAGGACCTGATCGATCACCTCCGGGATCAGCTCCAGATGATGGACCTGACTACCCGGCAGCAGCTGCTGAGCGAGGAATTTCTCGGCAACCTGAACGACGAAGGCTACCTGATCGCGCCGATGCCCGAGATCCTCGACTCGGTGAATCTGCTGCTGGAGAGTCACGCCGGGCCCGGTGCGGGTGCCGGGGAGGACGAAGACGAGGAGGAATCCCTCCCTCCGGACGCGCTCGCCCCCGACCCGACCTGGATCGGGATGCCCGACCCGAACTCGGCCCGCCCGGCCAAGGAGACCAAGCCGGACGGAAAGCCCGCCGAGGCGCCCCGGCCCGCGCCCAAGGGGGATGTGCCGGGCGTGCCCTACTACACCGCCGCCGAGCTGGAGGAGATGCTGGCGCTGATCCAGAAGCTGGATCCTCCCGGCGTCGGCGCCCGCGATCTCCGGGAATGTCTCCTGCTCCAGCTCCGCGAGGCGGGCGAGACCGATTCGCTGGCCTACCGGCTGATCGCCGAGGCCTTCCCGGACCTGATCGCCCACCGGTGGAACGAGCTGGCCAAGCGGTTCGGGGTCGAGGCCTCCAAAGTCCAGGCGGCGGGGGACACCCTCTCCCGCTTCGATCCCAAGCCGGGGCTCAAGTACGCCAACCGGAGCGACGGGTACATCATTCCCGATCTCATCGTGGACAAGGTGGACGGCCAGTACCACGTCAGCCTCAACGACGGCGGGGTGCCCCGGCTCCGGCTGAGCCGCTCCTACCAGGACGTGGCCCGTGACAAGAAGAAGCTCACCCCCGAGAACCGCGAGTTCATTGCCAACAAGCTCAACAGTGCCAACTGGATGATCCAGGCCATCGAGCAGCGGCGCCAGACCATGCTCAAGGTGATGAACTTCATCGTGGACCGGCAGCGGGCCTTCTTCGAGAAGGGCGTCGAGTACCTCAAGCCGCTCACCCTGCGGGAGGTGGCCGAGGTCATCAGCATGCACGAGTCCACCGTAAGCCGGGTGACCAACGAGAAATACGTCCAGACCCCGCGCGGGGTGCTGCCGCTCAAGTACTTTTTCTCCAGCGCGCTCACCACCGCCTCGGGTGAGGACGCCAGCGCCCGGTCCATCCGGGCCAAGCTGCAGAAGATGGTGCAGGAGGAGAAGCCCGCGAAGCCGCTCACCGATCAGCAGATCGTCCATCTGTTCCAGGAGCAGGGCATTCAGATCGCCCGCCGCACGGTGGCGAAGTACCGCGACCAGCTGGGGATCCTTCCGGCCCGCATGCGGAAGAGGGTATGAGCGGCGCCGTGGACGTGAGCCTCCTCGTCCCGGCCAAGGACGAGGCGGAAAACCTCCCCGAATTCATCCGACTCTGCTCCGAAGCCCTCACCCCGGCCCCCTTCAGCTTCGAGGTCGTGGTGGTCAACGACGGGTCCCGCGACGACTCGGCGGCGGTGCTGGCCCGGCTTCGGGACGAGTACCCTTTCCTCCGGGTGGTGACCCACCGGCGGCAGCGGGGCATCGCCGACGCGCTGGAGAGCGCCGCCGAAGCCTCCAGCGGCGACATCCTGGTGTTCTATCCCGCCGACCTGCAATACCTCCCCGCCGACGTGCCCGCCCTGGTACAGCCAATCCTGGCCGGGGAAGCGGACATCGTGACCGGCACCAAGCAGGGGAAGTACGAGAAGGCCTTCGTGAGCTCGGTGTACAACGCGCTCTGCCGCCGGCTCTTCGGCGTCAAGGTGGAAGACCTCAACTCGGTCAAGGCCTGGCGCAGCGAGATCACCCGGAACGTGCCGCTCCGGCCCGACTGGCACCGGTACATGGTGGTGATCGCGGCGGCGGACGGCTGGCGGCTGACCTCCCGGCCGGTGCCGCTCTATCCCCGCCGGGCCGGGATTTCGAAATTCACCTGGAAGCGGATCCCGGTCGGGGTGCTCGACCTGGTCTCGGTGTGGTTCCAGCTCCGCTTCGGCCGGAAGCCGATGCTTTTCTTCGGGATGCTGGGCGCGTTCCTGTTCTCAGTTGGGCTGCTCGCCGGGATCGTGGCGCTGGTGCTCCGCTTCGGGTTCGGCCTGGGCTTCCGGCCCCTGCTCAACCTGGTGGAGACCATGGTGATCAGCGGGATCTCGCTGTTCGGATTCGGCTTCGTCGCCGAGATGATCGCCGGCTCGCGGGAGGAAATGCGCGAGCTCGCAGGCCACCTGGCCCGCCTCGAGCGGAAGTCCGACGAGTAGCGGTGCGGGTCGTCTTCGTGACCCACAACTATCCCCGTCACGCCGGCGACGTGCCCGGCGCCTTCCTGCATCCCCTCGCCACCGCGCTGCTGGCCCGGGGCCACGATGTCCGGGTGGTCGCCCCCGCGGACCGGGGCCGGGACGGCCGGGAGCCGCTCGACGGCGTGCCGGTGCGCCGGGTGCATTATGCCGAGCCGGATCGGGAGAACCTGGCCTACGAGGGCACCATGCAGCACGCGGTCCGGTCTCCCGCCGGGCTGCTGGCGCTGCGCGGCCTGATCCGCGCGCTCCGCGACGGCGCCAGAAGTGAAGCGGAGGACGCCGAGGGCGAAACGGTGCTGCATGCCCACTGGTGGATTCCCGCGGGGCTGGCGCTCCCCCGCGAGCTGCCCCGGGTGGTGACGCTGCACGGTACCGACGGGCTCCTCCTGGAACAGCAGCCGGCCCTCCGCTGGCTGGGCAAGCGGGTGCTGCGCCGGGCCCGGGTGGTCACCGCCGTGTCGGAGGATCTTGCCGCCCGGGTCGCGCGGGTGACCCGCCGCCGGGATGTGATGGGGCGGGTCCAGCCGATGCCGGTCGACAGCACTGAGCGGCCCTGGAGCCGGGGCGGGGGAGGCATCGTGGTGGTGGCCCGGCTCACCCGGCAGAAGCGGGTGGACCTTGCGGTGCGCACCCTGGCCGAGCTCGACGGTCCCCTCACCATCATCGGCGACGGACCGGAGCGCCCCAACCTGGAGCGGCTGGTGGCGTCGCTCAAGCTCCAGACCCGGGTGCGCTTCACCGGACTTCTGCCCGGGAGCGAGGTCGCCCGCGAGCTGGGAAGCGCCGACGTGATGCTCTTTCCGGCCGTCAACGAGGGGTTCGGGCTCGCCGCCATCGAAGCGCTGATGGCCGGAGTGCCGGTGGTCGCCTGCCGGGACGGCGGCGGAGTCGTCGCCGCGGTGCAGGCCCACGGCGGCGGGATGATCACCGACCCGATGCCCGGAGCGCTGGCCCGCGCGGTCCGGGTATCCCGCACCCCGGCCCGCCGTGCCTCGGCCCGCACCGCCGGGGAGCATTGGCGCGAGGCGCTGGCGCCCGGCGCGGTGGCCGAGCGCTTCGAGGGGTGGTATCGTGAGGCCCTCCGTGCCTAAGGGATGGTGGCGCTGGGTCCAGGCCCTCGGGGGCGC